>NZ_JBFODS010000041.1:0-68390 GCF_040908445.1 Aeromonas sp. R10-2
GGTGTGGTGTGGTGATATTACCTACGTCTGGGTCGGAGGTTGTTGGCATTACCTGGCCGCAGTGCTCGACCTTCATACCAGGCGGGTCGTGGGCTGGGCGATGTCTGACAAGCCTGATGCAGCACTGGCCATCAAAGCATTGGAGATGGCCTATCAGCAGCGGGGTTGCCCCTCTGGTGTGTTGTTTCACTCCGACCAGGGCAGCCAATATGGCAGTAGGGCATTTCGGCAACGACTGTGGCGCTATCGCATGACCCAGAGCATGAGTCTGCATGGCAACTGCTGGGATAACGCCCCGATGGAGCGATTGTTCAGAAGCCTGAAGTCAGAGTGGCTCCCGGCTATGGGATATATGAGCTTGCGGCAGGCAAAGCGGGATATCAGTTACTACCTGATGGATTACTACAACTGGCGGCGTCCACATCAACACAATGACGGAATACCGCCAGCAAAAGCCGAGACTCGGCCTAACCAAGTGTCCGGATTTAGTTGACCACTACAAGGCGGTTCCAGGCAATATCAAAACGCTTGTTCATCTCTTTCTGACTGGTCGAACCGGTGCGATAGAGAGAGAGCGCCTCATCAAAGCCACGGATTTCCAGCTCCAGCTGCGCCAACGCCCAGGCGGAGAGCTGGGTATAGCGAGTCACAGCATTGAATGCACGGTCATAGTTCCAGACCGACCAGATGGCGACCCCCAAAAAGGCAGTCACCATCAGGATCAAGCTCAGAAACTTGCCGCGCAGCATCTTATTTGCTCTCAATCGCCGTCAGTTGCCACACCATCCGGCTGTGATAGAGCTCCTTGTCCAGCTCCGGATGATCAGAGAGGGGATAGATGATCCAGAGAGGCCCCTTGTTGCGCAGGGTCAACGCCTTGCCATCCTGCTTCTCGGCCAGCAATACCGCATATTTATCCCCACCTTCCAGCGGCACCGCCGCCCAGTAGTCATTGATGGCGACCGCCTTGACCTCCCCACTCTTGAGACCATACATCTTGACCAAGTCTCGCAGCAGCACGCCACGATAGGTGTGATCCCCCTCGGTCCACGGGGTCTGGGGCTTGACCTCTGTCTGAGGTAAGGCCTCAAACTCGGCCCGGGTCAACACGACCTCCCCTTTACCATTGCAACAGCCATCCCCCTTGATCTTGAGGAAGGGATCATCAGCCAACACCATGCCAGAAACGAGACAGCCGGATAACAGCAGCATCCTGCCAAGCCATCCACCCATGATAGACCTCCGTATCGTACTGTTTGTTTTATTGGTTTCACTCTGCCCAGCGACATGGCAACGGCAGAGTCACAATGCAAAACAATGTTGCTGCAACCAGCTCACCACATCAGGCAACCAGCATCAGGCTGTACCCGAATGCCACCAAAAGCATGGCATCCAGGCTCCGAATGTCACAACTGCATCGGAAAATATTCATGTCCCTTTGGCTCTCGACCTAGGTTGTGGAACAGAAATATGACCCCACAAAGGCAAACTGACGGTACAGTCCCTATCGCAGATACAAAAAAAAGCCGCTCAATGAGCGGCCTTCTTCATAACGGGATCAGCAATCAGCTTTCGCGACGCTTGCCACCGAATTTGCGATCTTTGTTGAAGCCACCTTCACGGCGCTCCCCGCTCTTGTTGAACGGACGGTCACCCTGGGGACGGCGATCCTTGTTGAAAGGACGGTCGCCACGGAACGGACGATCACCACGGGGCGGACGGCTGCTGGTGTTGCCACCGGCCGGCACTTCGGTGTAGCGGGTGATTTGCAGCGGACGCTGGCAAACACGGGCTTTCTTGATCACTTCCAGTACATCGGCGGTCATGCCTTTCGGCAGATCGACGGTGGAGAAGTCATCAGCGATGTCGATGTTGCCGATGAAGCGGCTCTCGATGTTCGCTTCGTTGGCGATGGCGCCTACGATCTGGCCCGGCTTGACGCCGTGATGGGCACCCACGTCTACGCGATAGCGCTCCATCTCCACATCCGGGTTGTCTTTCAGCGGACGCGGTTCGAGGGACGGCATGCGACGGGCAGGACGATCGCCACGGTCACCGAAGTCACGACCACCACGGTCGTTGAAGTCACGGCGCTCGAAGCCACCACGATCGTTGCCAGCATTCAGCAGCGGATCTGGAATGGAGTCATCCAGCAGCAGCGGTTGGTCACCCTGTACCAGCTTGGCCAGTGCGGCAGCCAGCTCCAGCGGATCGGCAGAATCCTCTTCGATCAGCTCGTTTACCAGGTTGTGGTAGATCTCGAGCTCTTCACCCATCATGGTTTCGCGGATGCGCTCTTTGAACTTGGCCAGACGATGCTGGTTAATGTCCTCGGTGCTCGGCATCTTCATCGGCTCGATGGCCTGACGAGTTGCGTGCTCGATGGCGCGCAGCATGCGACGCTCGCGCGGAGCAACGAACAGGATGGCTTCGCCTTTACGACCGGCACGACCGGTACGGCCGATACGGTGAACGTAAGATTCGGTGTCGTACGGAATGTCGTAGTTCACTACGTGGGTGATGCGCTCAACGTCCAGACCACGGGCGACAACGTCGGTGGCGATCAGGATATCCAGCTGGCCTTGACGCAGTTTGTCGACGGTACGCTCACGCAGTTTCTGCGGGATGTCGCCGTGCAGCGCTTCACAGGCGTGACCACGGGCGGCCAGCTTGCCTGCCAGCTCTTCGGCAGCGTTCTTGGTACGTACGAACACCAGCAGGGCTTCGTAGGATTCCACTTCCAGCAGACGGGTCATGGCGTCCAGCTTGTGCAGACCGGTTACCTGCCAGTAGCGCTGGCGAATAGTGGTAGCGGTAGCAGTCTTGGAGGCGATCTTGATCTCTTTGGGCTGCTTCAGGTGCTTCTGGGCCACGCGACGGATCTGCTCCGGCATGGTGGCAGAGAACAGGGCAACCTGACGAGTGCTCGGGCACTGCTCCATGATCCAGTCAACGTCGTCGATGAAGCCCATACGCAGCATTTCATCAGCTTCGTCCAGTACCAGTGCTTTCAGGCCGGAGAGGTCCAGGTTCTTGCGACGGATCAGGTCCATCACGCGGCCCGGAGTACCGACGACAACCTGGGCACCGCGACGCAGGGCGCGAGTCTGGGTTTCGTAGGAGGCACCACCGTAGATCGGCAGTACGTGGAAATCAGGCATGTGGTGGGCGTAGCGTTGGCACGCTTCAGCCACTTGCAGCGCCAGTTCGCGGGTAGGCGCCAGCACCAGGATCTGGGTGTTGCGGTTACCAGCTTCCAGACGAGACAACAGAGGCAAGGCAAAAGCAGCGGTCTTCCCTGTACCGGTTTGCGCCTGCCCCAGCAGATCGTGTCCCGCCATCAGGTGGGGAATTGCTGCGGCCTGGATCGGTGACGGGCGCTCATAGCCCACGTCCTGCAGCGCTTTCAATACAGGCGCGGCCAGTCCAAGCTCACTAAAAAGGGGCAGTTGTTCGGTATCAGACATAGATTCTTCCAGATTAAGGCAGGCGGCTAACACCGCGGAATAGCAAAAAGGCGGCGATTATAGCGCCACTTTGTTCTGCTGTCTTGAAAAATGTGATAAGCCTCTCAAGACGTTGGCAATTATAGAGGGATCTGACGAGTATGGCTTGCTTATTTTGCACTCATAGTGCGTTATTGCAGATCACTCCTCGCTGGAGTCCTTGCCCCGCTTGTGTTTGAGCACCGCCATGGTCAGTCGGCTGGTGCCCAATAAACGCTCACGTTCGTCCCGAATTTCAATCTGCCACACCTGGGTTGTTGCTCCCAGATGGAGCGGTTGACAACGCCCGGTCACCACCCCTTCCCGCTTGGCTCGCAGATGGTTGGCATTCACCTCCAACCCCACACAGTAGCTATCTGGCCCGACCGCCATATTGGCGGCAATCGATCCCAAGGTTTCCGCCAGCACCACGGATGCGCCGCCATGCAGCATGCCCAGAGGCTGGTGAGTACGATGATCCACCGGCATGGTCGCTTCCAGCCAGTCTGGGCCAAAGGCAGTGTAGACAATGTCGAGATGAGCCATCAGGGTGTTGCGAGAGGTGGCGTTGAGCCCCTCCAGACTCATGGGTTTACGCCAGATGGGCGCAATATCGTGACTCATTGCGAGCAGACTCCTTATGTAAGCGATGAATGCGTACCGATATGGGTGAAACGCCCTCCGTCGGCAACATGGTTCGGTTATATGAGTTGTTGGTTACCGGGTAACTTGGTAACAACGCAGCCCCGACCCGGTGCTGCGTGTTACATAATCATGCCCTTAAGCGGGATGTCACCAGGGGTAGGTAACGCCGGGCCACTCGGACCAAGGCACATCTCGCCCCGGCAAGCGGGGGGCTGGCCACTGCCACACCCTGGCGAGCCACTCGCGCAGCTGAATCTCCAACTCCTCATCCGTGATGGGCGCCTCGGCCACCTTCCAGAAGAAGAGCTCCACCGCTACCTCTGGCAACACCGAGGGGTAGAGATAAACCCCGCCCCAAAATTGCGGCTCCCGATCCGGGCTCCAGAGGCCATAGGCGAACGAGCGCTTGGCCAGAAACTCCGACTGCTGCCACTCCAGATCCCCTTCGTGCTGGCTCAGACTGAAGTTGGCTGAGGGCCAGATATCGTTCGGGCGAAACAGCTGATGAAGCTGCTCGCACTCGCGCAACATGGCGACAAACTCCACCACAGCCTGAGCTGGGGTGGCGGGTAACAGCAAGAAACGTGGATGCCGATAGGCCTTCGGCACCCGAAACCGCTTGGGAAACGTCAGCATCAGAGCAGCTCCAGCAGGGCTTGCAATGGATGTTTGAGCTTTTCCCCCTCCATCCGCTTGACCTGACTGCGGCACGAATAGCCGGTCGCCAGACAGCGAGCTTTGGGCAGGCGGGCGAGCGGGTCGGCCCAGCTCAACCCATAAATCCCCTTGGAGTTCTCCACCTGTTTGACGTCGTGACCATAGGTACCCGCCATACCGCAGCAACCGACCGAGACCGGCTGTAAACTGGCCCCGAAGCGGCCAAACAGGGTACTCCAGTCGCCGTGGGTCGAGGGCTTGGCGGTCTTCTCGGTGCAGTGGGCAAAGAGATACCAGGGCTCGCTCCCCTCCTCGCTCTTTGCCTTGTTGGCACTAGCAGGCAGTTGATCTGCCGGCAGCGAGAGCAGCCACTCCTGCGGCAACAACACCTGAAAATCGCCACGAGCCGACCCCAGCGTTTTGGCATACTCGTCGCGATAACAGAGCACCATGGCCGGATCCACCCCCACCATGGGAATGCCAAGCGCCGCTACCTTATTGAGGAACTGGGCGCTGTTGGCAGCAGTGCGGGCAAAGGCACGCAGGAATCCCTTGATATGCTGGGGTTTACCGTTGGGTTTAAAGGGCAGCAAGTAGGGCTGGAAGCCGAGCTTGCTGGCGAGTTTCACCAGGTCGCGCACCACGGGGGCGTCGTAATAACTGGTGAAGGGGTCCTGCACTATCAGCACCACCTGCTTGCGCTGCTCGGCGCTCATCCGCTCCAGTCCCGGCAGGTCAAAATAGCGGGCACGGTTGTCGTGCAAGCTCTCGGCCAGGGTCGGCACCGAGAGCAGCGGCACATCGATCATGCCGATACTCTTCTCGGTCGCCTTCTGGGCCCACTCTTTTTCGAGGAAGAAGTTAACCAGCTTCGGCGCCTTGGCAAGCAGCGGTGCATAGCTCTCCACCGTGCCGACGAAGTAATCCTTGGGGGCGCGCAGGTAGCGGCCATGATAAAGCTGCATAAAGCGGGCGCGAAAATCGGGCACATCCACCTTGATCGGGCACTGGCTGGTGCACGCCTTGCAGGCCAGACAGCCAGCCATCGCCTCCATCACCTCGTGGGAGAAATCATACTCGCCGCGCTGTTTGGCCCAGGTGTTGCGCACCTTGTCCACCAGCTGTTTGAAGCGCACGCCACCGGATTGCAGCGCCACCTCTTCCGCCAGCGGATCGAAGCCCTGCTCCGCCAGCTGACGCAACCATTCACGCATCAGGCCCGCCCGCCCCTTGGGGGAGTGGCGGCGATCGCGGCTGATCTTGACCGAGGGGCACATGGGGGAGTCGGTCTCGAAGGTGAAGCAGAGGCCGTTGCCGTTGCAATCCATGGCGCGGGTGTAGCTGGTGCGCACGGCGAGCGGGATCTGGCGGTCATACTTGCCGCGCTTGGGGCCATCCACCGAGACCAGCTCGGCGCCGCTACCGTAGGGGATACAGATCTTGCCCGGGTTGATGCGGTTGGCCGGGTCGAACGCCCCCTTGACCCGCTGCAGCTCTTCCCACAGCTCGCCAAAGAAGGCGGGACTGTATTCGGAGCGAAAGCCCTTGCCATGTTCCCCCCACATCAAGCCGCCATATTTGGCGGTGAGCGCTACCACCTGATCGGAGATGCGCCGCAGCAGCACCTCCTGCTCGGGATCGCACAAATCCAGCGCCGGGCGCACGTGCAGCACACCGGCATCGACGTGGCCGAACATGCCGTAGTCGAGGCCGTGGGCATCCAGCAGGGCGCGAAACTCCATGATGAAATCTGCCAGTGACTCAGGCGGCACGGCGGTATCTTCGGTGAAGGCCACCGGCTTCTTGCGCCCTTCGGCGTTGCCCAGCAGCCCCACCGACTTCTTGCGCATGGTGTAGATGGTCTCGATGCTCGGCAAGTGGTCACACACCTGATAGCCGATGATCCCCGCCTCGCCCTTGGCCAGCAGCGCGTCGATACGGCGGCAGAGCTCTGCCACCTTGGCCTTGTGTTCTACCTCGTCGGTATCGGCAAACTCGACAATATTGAGTCCCTGCAGATCCTTGCCGGGCACATCCTGAATGAGTTCTTTGACCGAATGCCAGATGATGTCGGCGCGGGCCAGCCCGAGCACCCGGGAGTCCACCGTCTCCACCGAGAGGGCCTGCGCCTGCACCATAAAGGGGGCATTGCGCAGGGCGGAGGGGAAGCTGTCGTACTTGACGTTGACCAGGGTGCGGTAGCGCGGGATGGGGGTGATGTTGAGTTTGGCTTCGGTGATAAAGCCGAGAGACCCTTCAGATCCGCACAGCACCCGGCTCACATCCAGCGTGTCAGTATCGGGTTGATAGAGGTGCTTGAGATCGTAGCCGGTCAGAAAGCGGTTTAGCTTGGGGAAGGTCGCCTCGATGTCGGCGCGGCGCTCCTTGCCGATACGATAGAGGGTGCGATAGATCTCCCCTTCCCGATTCTCCAACGCCAGCTTGTCGGCCAGTCGCTCACCGGTCAGTGGCTCGGTCGCCATGATGTCGCCATTCTCCAGCACCGCTTTGAGCCCCAGCACGTGATCCGAGGTTTTGCCGTAGACCAGAGACCCCTGCCCCGAGGCGTCGGTGTTGATCATGCCCCCTAAGGTGGCGCGGTTGGAGGTGGAGAGATCCGGCGAGAAGAAGTAGCCATGGGGTTTCAAATAGGCGTTGAGCTGGTCTTTCACCACCCCGGCCTGGGCGCGCACCCACCCCTCCTCCAGATTAATTTCCATGATCTGGTTCATATAACGGGAGAGATCGACGATAATGCCGCCGCCCAATGACTGACCATTGGTGCCGGTACCGCCACCACGAGGGAAAAAGCTCAGGGAGGCGAACATCGGCTCTGCGGCCAGCTTGAGCATTGCTGCTATGTCGTCCGCACTGCGCGGATAGAGAACCGCCTGAGGTACTACCTGATAGACGCTGTTATCCGTCGCCATCGCCAACCGGCTTGCATAAGACTTTTCGATATCACCACGAAATGCGCTGCGCTCTAGCAACTCAAGAAACTGCAGGGTTGCGGGTGACAAACTGTCCTGGTAATCGAGTCTCGGGATCATGAATCCTTGTTCCCATCCTTTGCTTGATGCCGGCACGCCGGCGACAACGACTGGCCAGCCGCCTGTCAATGGCAGTCAGGCCAGTCCGCTCACATGTGAGCGGGCAGTATATCAGCTAGAAAACAGCTTGCGCTTGGCAATATTCACCATTTGAAAGGAGGACTTTTATGGCTCACCACAGCCATGTTATCAGTACGCTGGTCACCACCGAAAAACAGGCGCTTACCCTGTCGCTGTTCGGTTGTATCACCTTTGCCATCTTCGGCATCGGCTACGGCCTCTTCGTTGGTTCCAACGCCATCATGCTCGATGGTATCTTCACCCTGTTCAGCATGGGCATGACGGGCCTCGGTCTTGTTACCGCCTATCTCGTTACCCGCCCTTCCGATGCGCGCTTCCAGTACGGCTATGCCCACTTCGAGCCCATCACCAACGTCATCAATGGCACCATTATTCTGCTGCTCTGCCTTGGCGCTCTCTATAGCGGCATCACCACCCTGCTGGAGGGAGGACGAGAGATCGATCTCGGCCACGCCCTTATCTATGCCGCCGCCTCCACCTTCTTCTGCGCCATCATCTATCGCATCGAAGCCCAGGTCGCCGAGCTGGTAGACTCCGAGCTGGTGCGGGTCGACTCCAAGGAGTGGCTGGTGGATACCCTGCTCAGCGCCACCCTGCTTATCGGTTTCGTAGTCGCCATTGGCCTCGATGCCATCGGCTACGGCCAATACAACCGCTACATAGACCCGGTGCTGGTCTCGCTGCTGGCCCTCTGTGCCACCCTCATTCCCATCAAGGTGCTCGGCCGCAACCTGCGGGAAGTGTTGAAGATCGCCCCCAAGGGAGATGTGCCACGGCAGGTCGAGCAGGAGATCGAGGCGCTGCGCCAGCGCCACGGCATCGAGTGCTACAGCCATCTGGCCAAAAGCGGTCGCCGCTTCGATCTGGAATTGAACATTCTGGTGGCGCCGGGTCAGGAGTGGCCCGTCGAACGTCAGGATGCTCTGCGTCAGGAGCTCTGGTCTCGCCTCGGCGACACCCTGGGGGATGCCTGGCTGTCGGTCTGTTTCACCCGCGAAAAGCGCTGGTTGTAACGACCGCACGGGGGAGCGCGGCTCGGCCGCCTCCCCTGTCGCATCACAACCCCATCACGCCCCGCTGACGCTACGCTTGCCAAATTGGCGCCAGCCGTTATCATCAGGGCTCATTTTTCACCCGAGGTTTTATTGCCCATCATGGACAATCCCCGAAGTTGCCCTTCGTCTCTCTCTGTCAAAGCCTATCTTTTTCTGCTTAATCAGCGCCTCTGAATAACACCTTTGCCTTGCTGTTACTGCGGCCATCGTGCGCCGTGATCACTCTCTGCTCTGTCTGTTTTTATTGAGGTCATACAATGGAATTGCTGCTGGATCCCCACATCTGGATCGGTCTGTTTACCCTGATCATTCTGGAAATCGTGCTGGGGATCGACAACCTGGTCTTTATCGCCATTCTGGTGAAAAAACTGCCCCCCGCCCAGCGGGACAAGGCGCGCATTATCGGCCTGTCGCTGGCCCTGCTGATGCGACTAGGACTTCTGAGCGTCATGTCATGGCTGGTCACCCTGACCACCCCGATTTTGCACCTGTGGGATCACCCCTTCTCCGGTCGGGACCTGATCCTGATGGGGGGCGGCCTGTTCCTGCTGTTCAAGGCCACCTCCGAGCTGCATGAGCGGCTGGAAGCCAAACCCCAGGATGATGGCCCGGTCGGCGCCTACGCCAGCTTCGGCGTGGTGATCGCCCAAATTCTGGTGCTGGATGCGGTCTTCTCGCTCGACTCCATCATCACCGCCGTCGGCATGGTGGAACACCTGGGCGTGATGATGGCCGCCGTGACCATCGCCATGGTGGTGATGGTGCTTGCCTCCAAACCGCTGACCCGTTTCGTCAACGCCCACCCCACCGTGGTGGTGCTCTGTCTGAGCTTCCTGCTGATGATTGGCTTCAGCCTGGTGGCGGAAGGGTTCGGCTTCCACATTCCGAAGGGCTACCTTTACGCAGCCATCGGCTTCTCGGTTCTGATCGAGTTTTTCAACCAGCTGGCCCAGCGCAGCGCCATGCGTCACGAATCCAAACAGCCCCTGCGCGAGCGCACCACTGCCGCCATCTTCAAGCTGATGGGGAGCAAGGCCTATCAGGATCAGCCGGATGACGATCTGGATGCCCCGGCCGTAGCGCCGGTGAGCTTTGGCGAGGAGGAGCGCTATATGGTGACCGGCGTGCTGTCGCTGGCCGAGCGCTCCATTCGTACTATCATGACCCCGCGCTCGGAGATGGCCTGGATCGATATCAACGACTCCAGCGACGAGATCCGCGCCCTGCTGCAGCGCGAGCCCCACAGCCTGTTCCCCATCTGTGACGGGGATCTGGACGAGGTGATCGGAGTGGTCAAGGCGCGCGACCTGCTGTTTGCCTTGAACGAAGGGCAATCCTTAAGTGAACTGGCCAAGCAGAACGATCCCATTATCGTGCCGCAGACCATCAACGTGATCCGTCTGCTGGCGGAGCTGCGCAAAGCCAAGGGGAGCCTTATTCTGGTCTCCGACGAGTTTGGCGTGATCCAGGGGCTGGTCACCACCCACGATCTGCTGGAGGCCATCGTCGGCGAACTGCCGGACGAGGACGAAACCCCGGATATCGTGCGCGATGGCGAAGGGTGGCTGATCAACGGCAGCACCAACATCCACCATGTGGAGCAGGTGCTGGAGCACGAGGGGCTGGTGAGCGAGAGCGATGAATACGTGACCCTGGCGGGCATGCTGCTCTCCCACTTCGGCACCCTGCCCACCCCGGGCCAGCAGTTGCAACAGCAGCAACTCAACTTCGAGGTGATCGAGGTGAGCGAGCGGCGTATCGAGCGGGTGAAAGTGATGCCCGCCGCGGCTTGAGCCTGCCACCAGCAGAATACAGAAGAGGGCCATACGGCCCTCTTTTTAATGCTTCAACTTTATGCCTCAACGCCTCCTTTCCCAGCGGTTTGTGCCGATTGCTGCATCAAGCACAATTCTCTTGTGCAATTACCCCTCTTTTTCACAACAAGATGGCGGCATAAAGTGGCCTCACTTCCACCATGAGGAACTCAAGATGAGCCACGATCACCTGTTCTGCCCCCTGCGCCTTGGCCAGCTGCACCTTGCCAACCGCATCGTCATGCCCCCCATGACCCGCTCCCGTGCCAGTCAGCCCGGTGATGTGGCCAACGCCATGATGGCGAGCTACTACGCCCAGCGCGCCGAGGCGGGCCTGATCATCAGCGAAGGCACCCAAATCGACCCCATGGGCAAGGGCTATGCCTGGACGCCGGGCATCTACAGCGCCGAGCAGATCGCTGGCTGGAAACTGGTGACCGATGCCGTGCACGCCAAGGGGGGCACCATCTTCGCCCAGCTCTGGCACGTGGGCCGCGTCACCCATCCGGACAACATCGGCGGCGCCCAGCCCATCTCCGCTTCAGCCCTGCCGGCAGTGGGCGTCAAGGTGTTCGTCGATAACGGCAGCGATGCGCCGGGCTTTGTCGAGACAGTCACCCCGCGCGCCATGACTCAGACCGATATCCATGCGGTGGTGGGCCAGTTCCGTCAGGCAGCTCGCAACGCCATCAGCGCCGGTTTTGACGGTATCGAGCTGCACGCCGCCAACGGATACCTCATCAACCAGTTCCTCGACTCCGAATCCAACGCCCGCACCGACAATTACGGCGGATCGCTGGAAAACCGACTGCGCTTTCTCAAAGAGGTGACCGAGGCGGTCAGTAGCGAAATCGGGGCTGACCGGGTCGGGGTGCGTCTTGCGCCGCTCACCACCCTCAACGGCACCGTGGATGCCAATCCGCAGGAGACCTATCTGGCAGCTGCCCGCCTGCTGGGCCAGCTCAATGTCACCTACCTGCACATTGCCGAGGCGGACTGGGACGATGCCCCCCTGATGCCGGAGAACTTCAAGCAGGGTCTGCGCGATGCTTTCCCCAACACCCTGATCTATGCCGGCAAATATGATGGCGAGCGGGCTCGCGCCGCCCTAGAAGCGGGCTGGGCCGACATGATTGGCTTTGGCCGCCCCTTCGTCGCCAACCCGGATCTGCCGAACCGTCTGCGTCACGGCTATCCGCTGGCCCCCCACGATCCGGCCACCCTGTTTGGCGGCAGCGAGAAGGGGCTGACAGACTACCCCGTCTATCAGGTCGATGACGCAACCACCAGTCGCTGATTGCCGATGACCAACCGGCCACGTAACGCAGGCCCCACAGGTAGGGGCCTGCCGCATTGTTGCGCATTAGCAACAGTGATATGACTGACCGAATCACTGTTGCAATGATCTCGTTGTTCTCTCCCCTCGCTTTCACAAGGAGTCATCATGAATCACACCCAAGCCTGGTGCTGGCATGCCCCCGGTGAACCGACCCAGCTTACCCTCGCCGATCTGCCCCTGGCACCGCTCGCCCCTGACGAGGTACTGGTAGCCAATCGGGTTATCGCCTTCAATCCGGTGGACTGGAAGCTGATCGAATATGGCCACTCCAACTGGCAGAACGGTCAGGTGCCCGGCGTCGATGGCATGGGCACTATCGTGGCCCTCGGCGCCAACGTCAGCCATCTGCGCCTCGGTGCCCGGGTCGCCTATCACACCGACCTGCGCCACCACGGCAGCTTTGCCCGCCACACCCGGGTACCAGCCCGCGCCCTGCTGCCAGTGCCCGATGCCCTGAGCGATGAGGCGGCCGCCACCCTGCCCTGTCCCGGCCTCACCGCCTGGCAGGCGCTGGCCAAGCTGCCGCGCCTGCACGGGGAAGCGCTGCTCATCACAGGTGCCGGCAGCAGTGTCGGCCGTTTTGCGGTACAGCTCGCCCTCAAGCAAGGAGCGCGAGTCTTTGCCAGCGCCAGTCCACGTCATCATCCGTGGCTCAAGCAGATAGGTGTGCAGGGGGTGGCCGATTATAGAGATCCCGACTGGCTGGCCACCTTGCAGACTGCCAACGGCAACGAGCCGTTCGAGGGGATCATCGATCTGGTCTCCAGCCAACAGGCTGAGAGCCTGCTGCCCGCCCTTGGCTACTACGGTCACATGGTGACTGTGCTCGGGCGCATCCCGCACAATCCGCTGCCCGCCTTTAGCCATTGCCACTCATTGCACGAGATTGCACTGGGCGCCCAGCACGCCTTTGGCACCGACAAGCAGTGGAGCCGACTGGTCGCCGCCGGTGTCACCATGATGGCGCAGATGGCGAGCGGCGAGCTGACCCTGTCGCCGCTAGTGGTGGGCAATTTCGAGGCACTGCCTACCCTGCTCGAGCGCTTCAAGCGCGAAGGACAGGGTGAGAAGTTTCTGGTGCGAGTGGCGTAATGCCGCCCTCCTCCAGCAACCACACCAGCCATTGAAATAAGAGAGGCCCGCCAGTGATGACGGGCCTCTCTTTATATCTACTGCATCTTATCTCGACTTCATTGGCGCCTGACTCAATGCAGGATCACCCCGTGAGTCTCGGCATAACTGCGGATCTCCCGGGTCAGCCGCGCCTTTTCGGCCAAGCTCAGCCAGCTCGCCTCCACCGCATTGAGCGAGAGGCGGCAGAGCTGACTCATGGTCGCGCCAAGGCCATCGGCCAGCGCCGCAAAGTTGGCATTCATATAGCCGCCAAAGTAGGCGGGATCATCCGAGTTGATGGTGACGCAGAGCCCCTGCTCCAGCAGCCGCAACACATTGTGCTGGGCCATATTGCCGAACACCTTGAGCCGGGTGTTGGAAAGAGGGCAGACGGTGAGCGGCAGCCGGGTGTCGGCCAGATAACGGAGCAGCTCGGGATCGTCGGCCGAGCGCACCCCGTGATCGATACGGCATACCTGCAGCTCGTTGATCGCCTGCCAGATGTAGTCGGCAGGGCCCTCTTCACCTGCGTGGGCCACCACCGGCAGCCCCAGCTCGCGGCATTTGGCAAAGACCCGGGCAAACTTGGTCGGCGGATTGCCCTTCTCCCCCGAGTCAAGGCCGATGCCGTGAATGCGCGACAGGAAGGGCATAGCCTCTGCCAACGTAGCGAACGCTTCATCCTCGCTGAGGTGGCGCAAAAAGCTCATGATAAGCCGCCAGCTGATGCCAAACTCCTGCTCCCCGCGCTGCAGCGCCCGCTCGATACCGCCGAGCACGGTAGCAAAGGGGATACCGCGGGCGGTATGGGTCTGCGGGTCGAAGAAGATCTCTACATGCACCACCTTGTCGGCGGCGCAACGCTCAAGATAGGCCCAGGTGAGGTCGAAGAAGTCCTGCTCGGTCACCAGCACGCTGGCACCGCGATAGTAGAGGTCGAGAAAGGATTGCAGGCAGTCAAAGTCATAGGCGGCGCGCACGCTGGCCACATCGGGCCAGGGCAGTGGCACATTATTGCGGCGGCCCAGCTCAAACATCAGCTCGGGTTCGAGAGTGCCCTCAATGTGAAGGTGCAGCTCCAGTTTCGGCAGTCCGGCGATAAATTGCGCGGCGGTGAGGTGTTCGGGTGTGACTGGCTTGGGAATCGGGGTGTCCATAGCGACGGCTCCATCAGCAAAGTGATCCAGCGTCAGCCCCTCCACCAGACTGACCCGACGGCAGCTTTATTGTGCACCTAAGTGGCAAGACAGGGGAGACTTGTCATCAAACAGACTTATAATGGCGTCACAAAAATCATAAATGATTGAACATCTTAACGATTGGCGGCTCGCCTGCGCCCTGACAAGGAGTTTTCATGAAGAAGAACGTCATCTGCGATATCGACGGTGTCATCCTGCACAACAACGATCTCATCCCCGGTGCCGACCGTTTCGTCCATCGCCTGCTGGAGCAGGGCAGCAAGCTCTTGTTCCTCACCAACTATCCGGCCCAGACCCAGAAAGATCTGCAAAACCGCTTCCGCTCTGCCGGGATCGAAGTGCCGGAGGAGTGCTTCTACACCTCCGCCATGGGCACCGCCGACTTTCTCAAGCGTCAGGATGGCAAGAAGGCCTATGTGATCGGTGAAGGGGCACTGACCCACGAGCTCTACAAGGCCGGTTTCACCATCACCGACATAGACCCGGACTTCGTGGTGGTGGGGGAGACCCGCAACTACAACTGGACCATGATGCAACAGGGGGCCAAGTTCGTCGATCAGGGGGCCCGCTTTATCGCCACCAACCCCGATACCCACGGCCCCATGATGCACCCGGCCTGCGGCGCCCTGTGCGCCCCCATAGAGCGAATGACCGGCAAGAAGCCGTTCTATGTCGGCAAGCCAAGCGCCTGGATCATCCGTGCGGCGCTCAACCGGATGGAGGCCCACTCCGACGACACCATCATCATCGGCGACAACCTGCGCACCGACATTCTGGCGGGCTTTCAGGCCGGTCTCGAGACGGTGCTGGTGCTCTCCGGGGTGAGCAAGGTCGCCGATATCGACCGCATGCCGTTTCGGCCGAACCATATTTTCGACTCCGTGGTCGACATCGATATCGTCTAATCACCACCCAAGCGTTAAACAGGGCAGGTCTCTCCTGCCCTTGCAGGATCTGTTATGGAACCCATTCTGATCGCCGTGGCTTTTGGTTGCGGCATGGTAGTCAATCTGATTGGCCTGCCCCCCCTGCTCGGCTTTCTGGCCGCCGGTTTTATCCTCAACGGCATGGGATATGAAAATACCCCTGCCCTGAGCGAGGTGGCCGATCTCGGCGTCACCCTGCTGCTGTTCACCATCGGTCTCAAGCTCAATATCAAAACCCTGATGCGGCGCGATGTGTGGGGCACCACCAGCCTGCACCTGCTGCTCTCCACCCTGCTCTTTACCGTGGTACTGCTGGTCTGCAAGGGACTGGGGCTTGAACTTGCCCTCTCGCTGGACTGGAAACTGGCGCTGCTGCTGGGTTTCGCCCTCTCCTTCTCCAGCACCGTCTTTGCGGTCAAGGTATTGGAAGATCGCAGCGACATGAACGCCCTCTACGCCCGCATCGCCATCGGGGTGCTGGTGATGCAGGATGTGTTCGCCGTGGCCTTTCTGGCCTTCTCCAGCGGCAAGTGGCCCAGTATCTGGGCGCTCTGGGTGCTGGGATTGCCGCTGCTGCGCCCGCTGCTGTTCAAGCTCTTGGAGCGGGCCGGTCATGGCGAGCTGCAGGTACTGTTCGGAGTCTTTCTGGCACTGGTGGTCGGGGCTGCCGGTTTTGAAGTGGTCGGCCTCAAGCCGGATCTGGGAGCGCTGATCATCGGCATGCTGCTGGCCTCTCATCCGGCTGCGGCAGGGCTTGCCAAGGCGCTCTTTAACCTCAAAGACCTCTTTCTGGTCTGCTTCTTTCTCACCATCGGCCTCAACGGCCTGCCGACCCACGACACTATGTTGCTGGCACTGGCGCTGGTGCTGGCCCTGCCGCTCAAAAGTGTCCTCTACTATCTGGTCTACAGCGGCGCTCACCTGAGGGTGCGTACCGCCCTGCTCTCGACCCTGGCGCTCACCAACTTCTCGGAGTTTGGCCTGATCGTCGCGGCCATTGCCGCCAAGGCGGGCTGGCTCTCCCACGAGTGGCTGGTGGCGGTCTCGCTGGCACTGGCGGCGAGCTTTATGATCTCCGCGCCCCTCAATGCCCAGAGCGAGCGCATTTATCACCGCATCGGCCACTGGCTGCGGGGATTACAGGCAAGCAACCTCCATCCGGAAGACAGACCCATCGAATTGGGCGATGCGGAGGTAATCATCCTCGGCATGGGGCGGATCGGTCAGGGGGCCTACTTCGAGCTGGAGAACAAGTACGGCAACGTCATCCTCGGGGTGGAGAACGACAGCGAGAAGCTGCCTACCCTGCGTGCCCAGGGGATGAACGTCATCGAGGGGGATGCCACCGATACCGACTTCTGGGACAAGGTGCTGCTCTCCAATCAGGTCAATCTGGTGCTGCTGGCGATGCCCCACCACTCGGGTAACCTCTACGCCATCGAGAAGCTGCGCAGCCACGGGTTCAACGGCAAGATCGCCGCCATCGTCCGCTTCGAGGATGATATCGCCTCCTTGCAAGAACAAGGGGTGGATGCGGTGTTCAACGTCTACAACGAAGCGGGCAGCGGCTTTGCCCGCCATGTGATCCGCCGCTTGCAGCCGCTTTGAGTCGTCGGCCAGCAGCCCTTGGCAAGGGAATGCGCATCGTTTAAGTTATGCATAACCTCGTTTAATAAAACGAACAAACGTGGGGCCGGGATGGCCCCGTTGTCATATCCCCATTGCCAGGGAGGCACCATGAAGACCCTCAACGACTGGATTTTGCTCGATTGCCACGAGGCGGCCCCTACCCCGCTGATGCCAGCCCCCGAGCGCATTAAAGCGGGCAACCCGGCGCAAACGGTGTGGAACCACTACTCCGATCCCAGCCAGCAGTTTCACATCGGCTTCTGGGCTTGCGAGCCGGGCCGCTGGGCCATCCACTACACCGAGCACGAGTATTGCCAGTTGCTAGAGGGGGATGTGGTGATCCACGACAGTGAGGGCGGCCAGCTGGCCCTCAAACCCGGCGATCAATTCGTGATTCCGGCAGGCTTTGTCGGCGAGTGGGAGACCCTCACCCCCTGTCGCAAGGTCTATGTGATCTTCGAACCCGCCTCGGCTTGACGTTCACGTCACCCTGCCCCGTTGCCGCAGCCATTATTCTGTTGATCCGCTTGACGCTTACGGCATGATTTTCTGCGGTTTTCCCGCTTGCAAAAGGTTTTTCCGCTAGGCATTGTGTCTGACGAGGAATGTAAATGGAATTTCGAGCCCAAACGTGGGGGGCTCATATAAAAATCAAGAGGATTACCGCCAATGTGTTCAATTTTCGGCATTCTGGATATCAAGTCCGATGCAGTAGCCCTGCGCAAATCGGCGCTGGAGATGTCCAAGCGACTTCGTCACCGCGGGCCTGACTGGTCCGGTGTCTATAGCTCCGACAAAGCCATTCTGGTGCATGAGCGTCTGGCCATCGTCGATCCGGGCAATGGCGCCCAGCCGCTCTACAACCCCGAGCGCACCCATGTGCTGGCGGTCAATGGCGAGATCTACAACCACAAAGAGCTGGAGAAAACCCTCAAGGTCGATTTCCAGTTCCAGACCAAATCTGACTGTGAAGTGCTGCTCGCCCTCTACAAGGAGAAGGGCCCGGCATTCCTCGACGATCTCAACGGCATCTTTGCCTTCATCCTTTATGACGCCGAACAGGATGCCTACCTGATTGGTCGCGACCACATGGGGATCATCCCCCTCTATACCGGTCGCGACGAGCACGGCAACTTCTATGTCGCCTCCGAGATGAAGGCACTGGTGCCGGTCTGCAAGAGCGTCGAAACCTTCCCGCCGGGACACTATCTGTGGAGCAAGGATGGCGAGCTCAAACAGTGGTACAAGCGCGACTGGATGGAATACAGCGCGGTCGAGCACAACGTCAGCGACAAGGCCGAGCTGAAAGCGGCGCTGGAAGCGGCGGTCAAACGCCAGCTGATGTGTGATGTGCCTTATGGCGTGCTGCTCTCCGGCGGGCTGGACTCCTCCGTCATCTCCGCCATCACCAAGCTCTATGCGGCGCGCCGCATCGAGGACGATGGCAAGAGCGAAGCCTGGTGGCCGCAACTGCACTCCTTCGCCGTCGGTCTGGAAGGGTCACCGGATCTCGCCGCCGCCCGCAAGGTGGCTGATCACCTCGGCACCATCCACCACCAGATCCACTTCACCGTGCAAGAGGGTCTGGATGCCCTGCGCGACGTCATCTATCACCTCGAGACCTATGACGTCACCACCATCCGCGCCTCCACGCCCATGTATCTGATGGCCCGCTACATCAAGGCGATGGGGATCAAGATGGTGCTCTCCGGCGAAGGTTCCGACGAGCTGTTCGGCGGCTACCTCTACTTCCACAAGGCGCCCAACGCTAAAGAGTTCCACGAAGAGAACGTGCGTAAGCTCGCCTCACTGCATCTCTATGACTGCCTGCGCGCCAACAAATCGATGGCCGCCTGGGGGGTGGAAGGTCGCGTGCCCTTCCTCGACAAGGAGTTCATGGATGTGGCGATGCGCCTCAACCCCGCCGACAAGATGTGTGGCAAGGGCAAGATCGAGAAGCACATCCTGCGCGAAGCGTTCGAGGATCTGCTGCCCCATGAAGTGGCATGGCGCCAGAAGGAGCAGTTCTCCGACGGCGTAGGTTATTCGTGGATCGACAGCCTGAAAGCCATGGTGGAACAAGAGGTGACGGATCAGATGTTCGAAGCGGCCGCCTTCCGCTTCCCCATCAATACCCCGCTCACCAAGGAAGCCTACTTCTACCGCGCCATCTTCGACGAGCACTTCCCGCTGGAAGCGGCCGCCCGCACCGTGCCCTACGGCAAGTCGGTCGCCTGCTCCACTCCTACTGCGCTGGAGTGGGATGCCAAGTTCAAGGAGATGGCCGACCCCTCCGGTCGCGCCGTAATGGACGTGCACCAACAGGGCTACTAAGCCAGAGCGGGGCGACCCCAGCGGCTAACGCCAGATAGCAAAAAGCCCTTCACCATGGTGAAGGGCTTTTTCATCTCCCCGCGGTCACGCACGCCAAATCACATCAGACCATCGCAGATAGTTGATTTTTCATAAATATTTAATTTTTTTATCGAGTGACCATGCATTGACAGGAAGCGCGTCGATTGACTATGCCTGAAGGGTGATCAACAGGATCACCACGATGACAACAAGGATCGGGAGGGGGCATGGACGCTAACACTCTATCAAGGATCGGCCTGCTGACAGCACTGCTCGCCAGTCCGTCTGCAATGGCGAATGACAATATCGTGTTACTGCTGCTTGGCAAGGCCTTCAGCAATGAAAAGCTCGACATCAACATCGCCGACGCCAAGTTCCACCACATGTTCTGGCGCTGGGGAGACTCAGGCTGTCAATTTGGGCTGGGGGTACGTGGCGGTACGCTCAAGGTAGAAGATGAAGAGACCGCCAGACTGGGGGGCGGCGCCCGTATCGAATGCCAATGGGGTAACTGGGTGACCTGGCTCCCCGGCGAAATGGTCTGGCTCGATCAGTACCAATTTGGCACTCGCGGCCACGGCGACAAGGATTACGGCGGTCCCTTCCAGTTCTCCCTGGGTATCGGCCTCGGTTACGCCATCACCAAGAATTGGCTGATCGGTTATCAGTATGAGCACATGTCCAACGCCTATATGTATGACAAGAACCCGGGGCTGGACAGCCATACCCTCCATATCGAGTACCGTTTTTAGCTGGACGCGCCCCACTGCAAGTGGCATAACACGATGCAAAAAGCCCTTCACCATGGTGAAGGGCTTTTGGTTATTTCATCTCCTGATAACCGAAGGTGCAGTTACAGATAGAAGATCCCCACGATCAGGGTATGGAAGACAAAACCGACCATCAGGGGCAGCGAGGTACGCTTGATCACCGCAAACGGGGTCAGCTTGGCGCCACTGGAGACCGCAATAATCACCCCGGAGACTGGCGACATGGCGCGTCCCATGTGGGAAGCCTGCTGCATCGGCAGGATCATGGAGGCGGTGTTGACCCCCATGCTGGCGGCGATCTGCGGGATCAGCTCGACAAAGGCGAGGAAGGGCGCATTGCCGGAGCCCATGATGATGGCGGCAACCAGCGTCACCAGTGCAAAAACGATCGCCATGGCAAAGGCGGGCAGCCCCACATGTTCGGCGCCGACGATCAGGATATCGATCACCCCCAGCACCTTGATGCCGTGAGCGAAGATCCCCGCCGCCACCAGCAGCCCCACCACGTTGCTGAACGCTGACCCCATGCCGTTGAGGAAGTAGCTGAAACCGCCGCACACCTGCTTCATGTCACGGGTTCTGGCTGCCTCGACCACCATGCTGATAAACATCGAGATCATCACGATGGTGATGACGTTGAGCTTGATGTGATCGACAAACAGGGAAGAGAAGCCCACCGCCATGATGATGGGCAGCATCGGCAAGATGGCATAAAAGCCGGGAACTCCGACCTGTTGCGCCGACTCATCCGCCGTAGCCGCGCCCTGATGCTGGTGTCCGTCCTGCAGATCGCAACGACGTTGCCAAAATACGTGCATCAAGCCCACCACCAGCACTGTCGCCAGCGCTGCAGGGCCCTGATAGGTATAGACATACTCGATCACGTTGTGGCCCATGCCCACCGCATCGGTTGCACGGATGGCATCAATGGCGGTCGGGGTATAGGCCACCCCGAGGGAGGTGGCGATCACCCCGGCTGACGAGGCCGCAGAGAGGCCCAGCCCCACCATGATGGGGAAAAGGGTCGCCATCAACAGCACCGCCAGACCGGTCGCCGAGGGGATCGCCAGTTGTAGCACGCTGGCCAGCAGGTAGGAGAAGAACAGCAACACATAGGGGGATCGCAAACGGCGCAGCGGACGAATCGCAATGCGCACCACCGCATCGTTGGCACCGATATGATCCATGTAATGGGCAAAGCCCATCAGCGCCATGATCATCAAGCCAAGATCGGCCGCCCGGGAGCTGAAGAGATCCCGCATCACCTCGAAGGGGTCAAACAGGGCAATCCCGGTGCTCTCGACCCCTTTGGGTAGCACACTCCCCCACCCTGCCAGCTGGCTTGCCACCATCAGCACCAGACCGGCGGCAAACAGCACCGGCTCGGCCCGATAGCCTTTCAGGATCAGTCTGGCCACCAGCACGATGACCAGCACTGCAATCACTACCTGATACATGACGACTCCTTAGCGGCTGAAACGGGTGTGGGTGAGCTTGATTATCTCGATCACCACGGCACTGGCCGCCTCGAGGGAGCTGACCGGCAGGTACTCGTAGATGGAGTGAAAGTTGTGGGCACCGGTGAAGAGGTTCGGGCAAGGCAATCCCTTCTGGGAGAGCACGGCGCCATCATAACCACCGCGCATCGGGATGGGGTTTGGGGTGATCCCAAGGGTCTCGTAGGCGGCCAGCGCCAGTTCTATGGGATAGCGGTTCTCCCCCTGCAAGCTGTTGAAGACATTGCTGTAGCGATCGCTCAAGTGGTAACTCACGCTCTGCTCACCCCACAGGGCCTGACAGCTCTTGCCGAGGGTGTCGAGCAGGGTCATTCGTTGCTGATACCCATCCTGAGTGAAGTCGCGCACGTCCAGCTTGAGCACAGTTTGGGCGCTGTTGCCCTGCATCTGCTTGACCCAGTAGTAACCCTCGCGCCCCTCGGTATATTCGGGCGCTTCGCCCCCCGGCAGCATGGCGATAAACTTGTGCGCCATCAGCAGCGAGTTCTTCAGCTTGCCCTTGGCCGACATGGGGTGGGCCGAGGCACCGTGAAAGACAAACTCCGCATCCCCCGCATTCCAGTTCTCATAGACCAGCTCGCCAATGCCGCAGCAGTCGAGGGTATAGGCGAAGTCAGCGCCAAAACGTTCGGTATCGAACGCCTTGGCCCCGCGCAATCCCTGCTCCTCGTCAGGTACCAGACCAATTTTGATGGTGCCGTGGGGGATCTCCGGATGTGCCTGCAGATAGGCAACCGCATTGACGATGGCGGCGATGGCCGCCTTGTCATCGGCCCCCAGCAGGCTGGTGCCGTCGGTCACGATGATCCGATCACCGACATAGTTGGCCAGCTCGGGGAACTCGCTCAGACGCAGGGTGATCTGCTGGTCGGCATTGAGGCAGATATCGCCCCCTTCATAGGCCACTACTTGGGCATGGGTATCGTTGGTGTGTTCAGCACTGGTATCGAGATGAGCAAAGAAGGCCACGGTGGGCAGATCCCCCTCCACATTGGCAGGAAGTGTGGCGGTCAGGATGGCGTTATCCGCCACCTCCACGGTCAACCCCAGGGCGATCAGCTCCTCTGCCACCTTGTCAGCCAGCACCCGCTGCCCCGGGGAGGAGGGCATTACCCCGGCGGCGCCCGCTTCACGAT
Organism: Aeromonas sp. R10-2; assembly: GCF_040908445.1. NCBI lineage: Bacteria > Pseudomonadati > Pseudomonadota > Gammaproteobacteria > Aeromonadales > Aeromonadaceae > Aeromonas > Aeromonas sp. R10-2. The sequence goes on from NZ_JBFODS010000041.1 coordinate 22,772, forward strand.
TGGTGGTGGTATTGATGGCGGTGTATCCCAAAAATCTGTCGACAATATGCATTGCGGTAGTCCTGTGAGTAGTGACGGATATGATGCCGTGACGAGATCCGGCGGCGCGGTCGCCTTATTCAGAAAGCAGCCGCTTTTTTCTGCAAACAGCCGTCTGATGAAGCGATAACGCCTTGGATTAACGAGAAAAAATGAGATGGATAAAGAGAGTGCCCATCACAGTCGAATCAATGGGTAGTGATAAATAACACAGAAAGACCGCATAAAAGCTCTCAGATAACCAAAAGTGGGTAGCTGATCACGTAACCGATATGCTGAAAGGCGAAATAAAAACCTGAATGAAAGTCTCTGCTTTCGTATCGGGTAGCGAAATCCACTACCCGGGCCAGACACATTGGCGGGATGTCATAAAGGAAAAATGCCAGAGCACAGGCTCCGGCATCGATAGTGGGAAAGTGATCAGAGAAACCGATCTGCCCGGCGACCGCTCAGGCTGACCGACGATCCCCCTCGTTGGCATGATGAGTGCGTCGCGGTTAATCCTTCTTCGCCTTGTTGGCGAAGAAGATATCGGCCTGAATATCCTGGGTGCGCACCGTGAAGATCTGGTTGGTCAGATCCTCGGTCAGCGTTTCGGCCTCCTGCATCACCCGCAGATTGAAATCGTTGAGCATGCTGTTGGCGGCGGCCTTGTCGGTTTTGACCGTTTTCAGATAGCTGGCTTCCATCTCTTTCTGCTCTTTGGCGATCTTCGCCTCCCAGCTCTGGTACGCCTGCTTCACCATGGGGGCCAATTTGGGGTAATCGGTCATCACCAGGGTCTGCAGCTTGCGATATTTCCAGTAGATAGAGTCGCTGTCGGCCTTGTCGCTGCCCATGGCATAGTGGGCCGGATAGGCTTCCAGACCGCTGTAATAGGGAACGAAGGCAGTCAAGTCCGCCATGCCGAGGCCCACATAGGTCACCTCCCCCACCTCACGCGGCATCCAGGGGCGTACCTGCATCACGTGGGACTCGTAGGTGCGGAACACACTGACAGGGCGCCACGGCTCCTGACCGTTCAACCCCTTGCTGTAGGGATCGTGCTCGGTGCCGTCATAGTGATTGCGCAGCACAGCCTTGACCTCCTCCAGCGTCATCTTCTTCTCGGGGGAGAGGGTGACCGGGAACTGGCGACCGGCATCCACCGCCTGCTTGAGCGAGGGGTTGAACATCTGCTGGATGGTCCAGACTCGCGGATCGTTATAGGTGCGGTCCCGCTCGTCATCGCGGGTATAGGCTTTCGAGAAGTTGAACGCCCCATCCTTTTGCGGATGGTAGAGCCCCTTCTCGGTAGCGAATTCGATCAGATTTTTCGAGCCCATCATGTCGGTACTGGCGGGATCGTACTGCTGCAGGCGGCCCTGATTACCGGTAGCGAAATAGTGATTTTTCGGCAGACGCTGCGCCATCCAGTGGTGGCCGGTGGCGGTCTCCAGATACCAGAGCTCGTTATCATCCACCACGGCGACGCCAAATCCCTCTCCTGCCCCTATGGTTTCGATGATGTTGCCCAGCAACGAGATCGCCTCGCGGGCCGATGTGGACCGAGAGAGCAACACATCGGGAATGTCATCCTCGGTGATCCCCTTATCTTCCACATAGGGGTCAAAGGCGAGCGCTTCGGGTGAGGCAAAAATGGACTCGGTGCCGCTCACCCCGACTCCCTTCTCGTTGAACCCGGTGGCGCCGTGCAGCTGGGTCTTCCAGTTCGGTACCGTGGTATAGCGCAGGGAGTTTTTCGGCAAGGGATAGCTGAAATCATTGGCACCGTTGTGAGCCTTGGAGCTGTACATACCGCTCTGCCCCTGCTTGGCCAGATGGATTACGAAATGCTGGGCTTTCAGGGCATCGCTATCGGCGCTGCGGGCCACCATCATGGAGCCATCGGCGCTGGCTTCACTGCCGACCAGCAAGGTGGTACAGGCGAACGCCGACGAGAAGAGAGCAAGGTTGATGGAGAGTGCGACGACGCACTTTTTGAAGGAATGCATGAGATCTCCTTGTTGCACAGAGTGGTTGCAAATAAGCGGTGGCGCGCCAGTCAACCTGCCGCTGTCACAAGGGATCTGCGCGGTGACACGGGCCGGACAGTGCGGGCCATCAAACCGTAAACACGAAAAAGAGCAGTGCGGATAAACCGTGGAAACCTGGGAGGTACCCAAGGCCACCTGATAGGCGACCTGTGCGCATTTCTGCTTTCCGCTGGCGTGGCGATACTAGGCCCAATCCACTGACTTGAGTGTGACTGACAGCCCAAAACACCAACAACAAAGACTCAGTCGATGCAAAATATTGATAAGTGTGACAAGTGCAGGATCTATGGCGACATTCAGCCGTCAACACGAGGCACGCAAGGCGCATACAGAAGGGAAATAAAGAGATGAGGATATATAACGCGCGGGATGGCGTGTTGATGCCATCCCGCGATTCAAGTCAGTAGGTCACTGCGCGTCCGGCTGGTTGGCGGGGGCGGCTTTGATAAAGGCTTGCAACTGTTCGCAGTTGGCGACGATGCGGCGGATGGTGGGGTAATCGTCCAGGGTCATGTCGTAGCGGCGGGCGTTGTAGACTTGGGGCACCAGCATGCAGTCAGCCAGGGTCACTTCGTTGCCAACACAGTAGACACCGGCGGTGGTCATCAACAGCTGTTCGAGGGCGGTGAAGGTCTCGTCAATCCAGTGGCGATACCAGCGGGCCTCCTGCTCGTTGTTGGCCCTGAAGTGCTCTTCCAGATAGTTGAGCACCCGCAGATTGTTGAGCGGGTGAATATCGCAGGCGATCATATTGACGATCTGGCGCACTCGGGCCCGCGCGTCGGGGGAAGAGGGCATCAGAGAATAGGCGGGATAGGTCTCGTCAAGGTACTCCATGATGGCGACCGACTGACCGATCTGCACATCGCCATCCACCAGAAACGGCACCAGCCCTTGGGGGTTGATCCGGCGATAGGCCTTCTCGCTCTGCTCGCCTTGCCGCAAATTGATGGGATGCTGCTCGTAGGCAAGCCCCTTGAGCTGCAACACGATCCGTACCCGAAAACTTGCCGACGAACGCCAATAGCCAAACAACTGCAACATAATCTGTCCCTGCATCTTATCTGGGCCCGAAGCCCGGCAGGTGCTCGCCACCTGCCTCCTTGTGTATCCGGCACCGGTTGAGGGCTCGTCGTGATCCGGACATATCCCGAATACCCTTGCCGCCAACCGGCGCTGGTCATCAACCTCCCTGACCGCTCGCTGGCACCACCTGTTGAGAGATGGTGCCAAACAGGTTTTGGCCAGAGCGATCTTCCATCGCGATCGACACTCTATCACCAAACTGCAAATAGGGGGTTATAGCTTGATCACAATCAAGAATTTCCAGCATGCGGCGCTCGGCGATGCAGGATGAACCGGCGCTGCGATCGTAGTTGGAGACGGTGCCCGAGCCAATGATGCAGCCCGCCCCGAGTGGTCTGGTCTTGGCGGCGTGGGCAATCAGTTCGAAGAAGCTGAAGGTCATATCCACCCCGGCTTCTGGCGCACCAAACAGGGCACCGTTGAGGTGAGTCAGAAGCGGCAGATGCACTTTGCCATCGCGCCAGTCATCGCCCAGCTCATCCGGGGTGATGGCCACCGGCGAGAAGGCGCTGGATGGTTTGGACTGGAAGAAGCCAAAGCCCTTGGCCAGCTCCCCCGGAATGAGGTTGCGCAGGCTCACGTCGTTGACCAGCATCAGCAGCTTGACGTGGCTAACGGCCCCCTGCGGGCTCACCCCCATCGGCACGTCGTCGGTGATGATGGCGACTTCCGACTCGAAATCGATCCCCCACTCCTCAGAACCCATCACGATGGGGCCACGGGGGGCGAGAAAGCTGTCGGAGCCCCCCTGATACATCAGCGGATCGTGCCAGAAGCTTTCCGGCATCTCGGCGCCGCGCGCCTTGCGCACCAGCTCCACGTGGTTGACGTAGGCACTGCCATCGGCCCACTGATAGGCACGCGGCAGCGGAGAGAGGCAAGACGCTTCGTCAAAGGGGAACGCCTCGGCCACACGGCCCTCGTTAAGCTGCTGATAGACAACCTCCAGCCTGGGGGTAACCTCGGCCCACTCGTCGAGAGCGGCCTGCAAAGTCGGGGCAATCTCGCTCACCCGTACCGCACGGGTCAGATCCCGGCTCACCACCACCAAAGCGCCATCGCGCTTGCCATTGTTCAATGTTGCCAATTTCATAAGCGATTCCTTATTTGCCGGCAGCAGCGTCCGGGCGCTGCCAGCTGGAGACATACCGGGTGTTCTCGATCCCTTCGCACAGACTGCCAACGTTCAGCGCATCGCGGGTATCGAGCATGACCGCCACCTCGTCGGTGAACTTCTTGGCATAGGCCTGCCCTGCCGCAAACGCCTTGGGATGGGGGCCGTGGGTGAAACCGGCGGGATGGAAGGTGACCATGCCCCGCTCGATATTGTCCCGGCTGAAGAAGTCCCCGGCGTGGTAAAAGAGCACCTCGTCATAATCGTCATTGCTGTGATAGAAGGGCACCTTGAGGGCGCCGGGATCGCTCTCGATGGGGCGCGGCACGAAGGTGCAAATCACAAAGCGGCTCGCCACAAAGGTGGAGTGGGCCGACGGCGGTAGATGGTAGCGGTGGCTCATCAGCGGGCGGATATCCCGCCAGTTGAGACGCACCACACACAAGTCGCCGTGCCACCCTTGCGCATCCAACGGGTTGAACGGCCAGGTGATGACCGACACCTGATCGTGGCGTTTGACCTGCAGCGACCAGGGATTCTCATCCTGCTGGGCCAAAAAGCGCTCGTTGATGGCAGGCACGTCGAGCGCCGCCGGGTCGAAGATGGCATGATTGCCCACCAGCCCCTTGTCCGGCAGCTGATAGCTGTCGTTGGTCGCCTCGATCATCAGGATGAACAGGGGCGCTGTCGGCTCGATGCGCCACATGGTGCCACGGGGGATCACCACGTAGTCGCCATCGCGAAGAGTCAGGTGGCCGTAGTCGCAGAAGAACTCGCCGCTCCCCTCGTGGATAAAGAGCAGCTCGTCGCCGTCGGCGTTGCGCACCAGAAACGGCATCGCCTCGGAGAGCCGCCAGATGCGATAGCGGCAGTGGGGGTTGCTGAGAATATCGGGAGCCACCCAGGGGGAGAGGGAACTCACCTCCTCCTGCAGGGCATTGAGGTCAAACAGCCGTGGCCGCAGCGGCCCCTCCCAACTGCTCCAGTCGGTGGGGGCATGCTTGTGGTGCATGTGGGTGGCGGGGCCGAAAAAGCCGCTGCGCCCCAGTTCGCGCTCATAGATAGCCTGTTCCGGCAGGTCGGCATGGGCCTGTCGGGAGTGGGTTCCCTCCCGATGGGGGAAGTTAATCCAGTTACGCATCGCTCGCTCCCTCTTGGCGGGCACCCTTCTCATCCTCGCCGCCATCTAGCACGCCGCGGCGGATCTGATCCAGCTCGATCGATTCAAAGAGAGCCTTGAAATTGCCCTCACCAAAACCTTCGTTGCCCTTGCGCTGGATGATCTCGAAGAAGACCGGGCCTATCACGGTATCGGTAAAGATCTGCAGCAGGATGCCATCCTTGGTGGGGGAGCCGTCGATGAGGATGCGCAGCTCTTTGAGGGCCGCCAGATCCTCCTGATGCCCCTCGACCCGGTTGTTCACCTTCTCGTAGTAGGTATCCGGGGTCGGCATAAAACCGGTACCGCGGCTGCGCAAGGTGCGGATGGTCTGGTAGATGTCGCTGGAGGCCATGGCGATGTGCTGGATCCCCTCCCCCTTGTACTGGCGCAGATACTCCTCGATCTGGGACTTGTCATCCGCCGACTCGTTGATGGGGATGCGGATCTTGCCGCAGGGGGCAGTCATGGCGCGTGAATGCAGCCCGGTCAGCTTGCCCTCGATATCGAAGTAGCGAATTTCGCGGAAGTTGCCGATCCGCTCATAGAAGTTGGACCAGACATCCATATTGCCGCGATGCACGTTATGGGTCAGGTGATCGATCTCCATAAGACCGGCATCTACCTCTGCCATCCGGGCCTGCCAGTCGGGGTAGAAGACAAAATCCACGTCATAGATGGAGCCCTTGTCGCCATAACGGTCGACAAAGGAGAGCGTACTCTCGCCGATACCGTAGATGGCGGGAATATTGAGCTCCATCGGGCCAATCTTGCCGACAAAGGGCTTGGCCCCCTTGGCGATGGCGTACTGCTGGGCTTTGCCCGCATCGCTCACCCGAAATGCCATGCCGCAAACGCTCGGCCCGTGCAGGCTGGCAAACTGCTCCGCCTGGGAGTGAGGCTCGGCATTGACCACAAAATTGATATCCCCCTGCCGGTAGAGCCAGCACTGCTTGTGTTTGTGCTTGGCGACCTCGGCAAACCCGAGCGAAACAAACAGGCTCTTGAGGGCGGCAATCCCCTTGGCATCGGGGGCTGTGTACTCGACAAACTCGAAACCGTCTGTGCCTAACGGATTGATGGTATGGGTGGCGGAAGAGGTGGCATTCATCGGGCGCTCCTTGCTCTTGATTCGGTTAAAACGGATTGCGGCACCCAGCGGTGCGGCAAGTGTTAACAACTTGTTTCATTAGAAGCAGGGCGTAGCAGGAAGAGAAGAGGCGGGTTGCAGATAGTTTTTCGCAGCTGGCAGCAAAGAATGTAAATAGATTGTGACATTCAAGCTGCAGCCTTGCGGATCAAACGGTGACGACCCGCATGGCTGTCAGCTTTGCATTACAGTTGCCAGTTTTTGACCATCAGATGGGGCAAGCAGGCCCGGGCCTTTTGCAGTCGCACAGGCGTCGGATTGATCAACCACGCCTCTTTCCCCAACTCCAGCAGCGGCAGATCGTGCAGGCTGTCGCTCAAGGCCAGCTCGGCATCGAGGGCGCAAATCTCCGGCAACAGCTTGTGCTGGCCGTGGCAATAGAAGCGCGGCATCAGGCCGCCAAAACGGTAGTGCATCTGCGAGCCAATGATCCGGTGGGGCAACTGGCCGGGCAGTTGCTGATAGAGCTGGGCGCGCACCAGCGCGCAGGGGCTGGCGGAGATCACCCAGCAGCGCGTCCCCTCGCTTTGCAGCAACTCGCGAGCCTGACGATACAGCCCCGGCCTGGTGCGGCAATAGGCGCGCACCAGCTTGCGCCAGCCCAAAGGAGAAAGTCCCAACGAGATGGCCCACCAGATAAGGGAGATACCGCGCCGCCGCTGGCTGGGTAGCAGCTGACTTGGCAACAAATAGACCAACCCACCCAGCGCAATCACTGGCAACAGCAGCAGCGGCCAGATCCGGCGGCGCAGGATATAGCGCAGCAGACCGGCGTGGCTGTCGCCGGGGGCCAGAGTGTCGTCAAAGTCGGCCAGGATCCAGCGCGGTGCACGTCCGTCAGGATCACGCGCTTTCGCTGAATGGATAATGGTGTCAGACGCAGGGCGCATAAGCATCAGGGCGCAAGGGCTGCGATGGCGGCCGTGAGTTCGGGGGTGACAAATTCACTCCCCACATCGGGCGGGCAGACAAAGTCGAACGGCTCGCCCGCCAGGGTAAAACTCAGTCGCCAGGCGTGCAGATAACCGCGATCGGAGGGCGTACTGCCATAGCGTTCATCTCCGAGAATGGGGGCGCCGATGCTTTTGAGGGCAACCCGGATCTGGTGGGTCTTGCCGGTCTGGGGCTTGATGCGATAGAGCCGCAGCCCCTCGCGCACTGACACCGAATCAAACCAGCTGATGGCGGGGTTTTCCAGCGTGCGCGCCAGCATCCAGCTGCCGCCGCGCCCCTTTTGCATATCCCCCTTCACCCAGCCCTGCTTCTTCTTGGGTTTGCGATCGGAGAGCGCCAGATACTGCTTGCTCACCTCGCGGGCCGCAAAGGCCATGCTCAACTCGCGATTCGCTTCGGTGGTGCGGGCCAGCAGCACCAGCCCGGAGGTCATCTTGTCGAGCCGGTGCACCGGATAGAGGGTGAACCCGGTATCGGCCTTCACGCGATTGACCAGCCCCGGATTGACCGACTCCCCGTCGCCCTTCTCGTCGTGCATGCCGATACCGGGCTGCTTGTCGATAACCAGGAAAGCGGGATGCTCAAACAATATCCGGTACATAGAACCTCGGGAACTGGGGAATAAGGCATGCAGCCAACGACTGGCGGCGCTCGGGAGTGCTGCATTCTCCCTGCTCGGGCACTATTTAGCAAACCGGGCGGGCAGAGGATAAAGATAAAAAATGGCTCCGCCTGCAACAGGCGGAGCCATTTTCGCTCATCTTGGCAGCTCAACCCTTACACATTGCGCGGACGCAGGTGAGCGTGCCAGCGCGCTTCCCACTTCTTGAACAGCCAGACGATGACAAAGGTGAGCAGCATATAGAGCAGCCCTGCGGTCAAAAACGCCTCGAACGGACTGTAGTAGCGAGAGTTGATGATCCGCGCCGCACCGGTCAGATCAACGATGGTGATGATGCCCGCCACCGCCGAGCCTTGCAGCATGAAGATCACCTCGTTGCTGTAAGCCGGCAGTGCCCGACGAAACGAGTTGGGCAAAATGATCCGGGTCAGGGTCTGCCAGCGGGTCATGCCAAAGGCGTTGGCTGCCTCAATCTGGCCGCGCGGCATGTTGTGCACCGCCCCGCGCACGATCTCGGCGGTATAGGCGGCGGTATTGAGGGTGAAAGCCAGCAGCGCACAGAACCAGGCTTCGGAGAAGAGCGACCAGGCGGCACTGTTCTTCAGCCACTCCCACTGGGCGGCGCCGTAGTAGATGATAAAGAGCTGCACTAGCAGCGGGGTGCCGCGAAAGAAGTAGATATAGGCCCAGATCGGCCCCTTGATCAGCCAGTTGCGGCTGTTGCGCAGAATGCCCATGGGCACCGCCAGCATCAACCCAAGGATCAGAGAGAGGGCCACCAGCCAGACGGTGGTATAGAGCCCCTCCCAATAGGTGGGCCACTCTTTGAGAATGATTGAGAAATCCATGGCTTACCTCGTCTTGATGGCATAGTGACGCTCGGCCCATTTGAGCGCCGAGGTGGAGACTGCGGTGAAGATCAGGAAGATCAACGCCACCGCCATGTAGAAGGTGAAGGGTTGCTGGGTCGAGCCCGCCGCCAGCGAGGCTTTGCGCACCATGTCATCGAGGCCGATGATGGAGACCAGCGCGGTGGTTTTCAGCAGCACCAGCCAGTTGTTGCCAAACCCGGGCAGAGCGTGGCGCATCATCTGGGGGAAGAGGATCCGCACAAACACCTGGGTTGCCCGCATGCCAAAGGCCCGTGCGGCCTCCAGCTCACCTTTGTCCACCGCCAGAATGGCGCCGCGAAAGGTCTCGGTCATGTAGGCGCCGAAGATAAAACCGATGGTCGCGACACCGGCCACAAAGGGGCTGATGTCGATATAGTCCGGCAGCAGGGAGACCCACTCCTGATTGGGATTACTCTCCAGTAACCAGCTGTTGTAAGTCTCGTTGACCCAGGTGCAGATGCCGTTAATCAGCACCTGGCCGCCAAAGAAGAGCAGCATCATCAGCACCAGATCGGGGATGCCGCGAATGATGGTGGTGTAGCCAGTGGCGATGGCCCTGGCCCACTTGTAGGGAGAGAGTTTGGCCAGCGCCCCCAGCATCCCCAGCAGCAACGCCAGCAGCAGGGAGGCCAGCGCCACTTCCAGGGTGACCCAGGCGCCCTCCAGCAGCGAGGCTTCGTATCCTTTCAAATCAAACATATGCAGCTCCATCGCCACTGAATCTTCACGCACCTGCTAACCAGAAGGCTCCATAGCAGTCCGAATGAAATATGTGCAGCTCCATTGCAATCAATGCGGGCCCGTAAACTCCCTCAGGGAGGTGACGGGCCCGATGACTACTGACGGGATCAACCTGTCGTTACTTGCCGTAGACGTTTTTGGACTTACTCGCCGTAAACGTCTCTTTGTTTTACTCTCCGTAAACGTCGAACTCGAAGTACTTGTCGTTGATTTCCTTGTACTTGCCGTTGGCACGCAGCGCCAGAATGGCGGCGTTGAATTTCTCTTTCAGATCCTTGTCAGCCTTGCGCACCGCAATACCGGCACCTTCGCCAAACCACTTGGGATCGGTCAGTTTCGGGCCGACGAATTCGAAGGCATCACCGCCCTCTTTCTTCAGCAGACCGTCGGTGATGGCGGCAGAGTCGGCCAGCACATAGTCCACACGACCGGATTTCAGATCGAGATAGGCTTCATCGGCCGTGCCGTAACGCTTGATGGTGGCATTGGGGAAGTTGTCGGTAATAAAGGTATCCATGGAGGTTGCACGCTGCACCGCGACGGACTTGCCTTCCATAAAGGCTTTGTCGAGCTGCACGTCAGTGCCCTTCTTGGCGGCGAAGCGGGCCGGAATGTGCTGGTACTTCTGGGTGAAGTCCACCTTCTTCTTGCGCTCTTCGGTGATGTCCATGGTGGCGATGATGGCGTCAAACTTGCGTGACAGCAGCGCCGGAATGATGCCGTCCCAGTCCTGCTTGACCAGGGTGCACTTCACTTTCATCTCTTCGCACAGGGCGTTGGCGATGTCGATATCAAAGCCTTTCACCTCGCCACTGGGCTCGGTCCAGGAGAAGGGGGGATAGGCACCCTCAACCCCGATCCGGACCTCTTTCCACTCCTTGGCCATCAGGCTACCGGACGCGAGGGCAGTAACTACGGCTGTCGCCAGCATCAGCTTGTTCATGTATCTCTCCTTGATAAAACAGTTGATTGGGTAACCAGGCATCCCGCCATCAGTAGATGGAGGAGATGAATTGCTTGAACCGCTCGGATTTGGGATGGGCGAAAATCTCCTTGGGGTTGCCCTCCTCTTCCACCCGCCCCTGATGCAGAAACATCACCTTGTTCGATACATCCCGGGCAAACGACATCTCGTGGGTCACCACCAGCATGGTGCGCCCCTCTTCAGCCAGCTCGCGCATCAGGCCGAGCACCTCCCCCACCAGCTCGGGATCCAGCGCCGAGGTGGGTTCGTCAAACAGCATCACCTCGGGCTCTACCGCCAGCGCACGGGCAATAGCGGCCCGCTGCTGCTGACCACCGGAGAGGTGGCCGGGATAGTAGTCACGCCGCTCCCAGAGTCCAACCCGGTTGAGCAGTTGCTCTGCCTTGGCCAGAGCTTCGGCGCGAGGCACCTTGAGCACCTGGATCGGCACTTCGATGATGTTCTGCATGATGGTCATGTGTGACCAGAGATTGAAACTTTGAAACACCATGGCCAGCCGGCTGCGGATCCGCTCAACCTGACGCATATCCTCGGGCAACCGCTCGCCGGCGCGGCTGGTTTTCATCCGGATCAGCTCGCCATGGAGCGAGACGGTGCCGGATGAGGGGGTTTCGAGCAGATTGATACAGCGAAGAAAGGTCGACTTCCCCGAACCGGAGGAGCCGATAAGGGAGATCACATCACCCTTGTGGGCGGTCATGTCGATGCCCTTGAGCACTTCGTGGGTGCCAAAATATTTGTGCAGATCACGTACTTCCAGTGCGGCAACGTCGCTCATCCATTACAACCTTGTCTGTCCCTAGACGCCGCAGGGGGCGTGACTCAACCATCGTCCATTTAACAAAAAGTTAACCGATGGCAACCTTCAGCGAAAATATCACCCGGATAGTGAAAAAACAATACAGAACGAGGGTCTTCAGGGGATTCGCTCTATTTTTATTCGCTCTTTGCGTATTTTTCAGCACTTTGTTTGCATAAACAGCCGTTTCAATGGCTATTCCGATACCGCCTTTTTATACCCCAATCATATCAGTGGCAAGAGAAAAGCGTGATGTGTGCCAACCCGGCACCAAAATGGCTTTATGCACCCCCTTGCCGAGCGAAATATCGGCCCCCCGATTGGATCAACTTGATTTCATTGGTGCACTCGGGCTCGCACAGAACCTTATCAAACAGAGAGGTTGTGGCAAAAAAGTAACAATCTGCCCCCAAAAGGGCTGTTTTTGGCCATGAAAGCGAGAGATATGTGACACAGAGCCAATAAGTAATGATAAGGTGGTGTTTTTATCAGTTTTTGTGATCGAGGCCTCGATGCTGCTCAATGTGTTGCTGATCCTGTTGCCACTGGCAATCGGCTATCTGGTTCCCCTCTCCTCTGCCCGGCTGATCAAGCTGGTCAACCAGAGTCTGGGCAAGATGGTCTACCTCATTCTGTTTCTGATGGGGCTCGGGCTTGCCTATGTGGAGAACCTGGGCAGCAATCTGGCGGTGATCTTCAAGGTCGCCGGGGTGATGCTCACCGCGATCACGATCTGCAACCTGCTGGCCCTCTGGTGGCTCGACAAGCGCACGCCGCCGACCCATGAGGCGAGCGATACCAAGATGCCGAGCAAGCTACACCTGCTGTGGGAATCCCTGCAGCTCTGCTTTGTGGTGCTCGGCGGTGTGCTGCTGGGTCTACTGGTGGATCTGCGCGCCCTGCCCATCGACAAGTGGAGCGAGTGGGCCCTGATGCTGCTGCTGTTTCTCATCGGGGTGCAGATGCGCAACTCCGGCATGCGGCTGCGCCAGATCCTGCTCAACCCCTGGGGGATGAAAATCGCCGCCACCGTCATCCTCAGCAGCTGGCTGGGTAGCCTGCTGGCGGCCCAATTGCTGGGCATGCCCTTTGCCCATGGTCTGGCGATGAGCTCGAGCTTCGGCTGGTATTCGCTCTCCGGCATTCTGGTGGCCGACAAACTGGGGCCGGTGCTCGGTTCTGCTGCCTTTATCAACGATCTTGGGCGTGAGCTTATCGCCATTCTGATCATCCCGGTCCTGATGCGACGCCACCCCTCGGCGGCCATCGGTTACGGCGGCGCCACGGCGCTGGACTTCACCCTGCCGGTCATCCAGAAATCAGGGGGCATTCAGGTGGTGCCGGTGGCCATTGTCTCCGGCTTTATCCTGAGCCTGCTCGGCCCCATCCTGATCCTCGGGTTTCTGGCGATCTAAGCCTTATTCCCACATTGCAGATAAAAAAGCCCGACCTTGTTGTCGGGCTTTTGCTGTTTGGAGCAACCACGCACTCGCACTGGCTGCGATATTGCCCACAGCCTTATTCGCGCCACAGGCCGCCGCTCATCACCCTTTCGATAGCAAACGTCCGGTCGTGCACCAGCAGCAGATCCGCATCCTGCCCGACCCCGATACGCCCCTTGCTGCCAAGCCCCAGCGCCTGCGCCGGATTGCTCGTCACCACGGCCAACGCCCTCTCCAGCGAGACACCGAGTTGGGTCGCGCGCACGCACTGCTGCCACAGGCTGGCAATCTGGCCGCAGCGCATCTCGATTAGCCGCCCTTCGCCATCAAAGCGGGGCAGGCTGGCGTTGGCATCCGAGCTGAAGGTGATGCGCTCGACAGGCACATTGGCGGCCAGCAGCTCGAGAAGCGCATCGGCGGCAAGCCGCTCGCCATCCTCCAGCAGATCGGGAAAGCTCGAGGTGGTGAGGTCGACCCAACCTCCCGCCTTGCCCCACTCGATGGCCTCGGCAAAGAGCCAGGGGTTGCGGTTGCAGTGAGTGGGATAGAGCTGGCGCAGCGGAATGTCGGTCTCATCGCGCAGGGCCCGCAGGGGGGCCAATGCCCCCTTGCCATCCCCGACATGAAAGAAGCTGACCCCGCTCTTGCCCGCAAGCAGCCCGGCCACTCGCGCCTCGCTGGCAAGCCTGGCCAGCTCGTCGTGGGTCGGCGCACTGGATCTGTGGTCGCTGATGGCCACCTCCCCCACCCCCAATACCTCGGGGATCAGGATGATGTCCGACTCCACCGTGCCGGTCAGGGTCTTGACCGGCAGATGGTAAGAGCCGGTATACATAAAGGCGCTCACCCCGGCGGCGCGAAACTCGCGCACCTTGCCGAGCTCCTGCGCGGGAGTGCGGGTCAGGCTGTCGGTGCCAAGCGCCGCCACCAGGGTAGTGACGCCGGCCTTGAGCGCCTCGCTCGCCGCCAGCTCAGGGGTGCGAAAGGCAAAGCCCCCCTCCCCGCCGCCGCCGGTGATATGGGCCAGCGGATCCACCAGCCCGGGTACCAGATAGCGGCCACGACCATCGACCCGATGCAGCGGCCAGTTTGCGGGCACCGTCAACCCCTTGCCCATCCAGGCGATACGGCCATCGGCCACCAGCAGATCCTGCTGGCCAAGGTGGGTAGGGCTGAAGATCTCGGCCCCCTCGATCAGGGTCAACATGGCGATCCTCCTTGCACGATTGTCGCTTGCCCAATGAAAAGAGAGGGAGCAAGCTCCCTCCCCCCGTCAACCACCATATATATCGTACTTGAAGTACTTCTGGTTGATCTGCTGATAGGTGCCGTTGGCACGCAGGGCCTTGATCGCCTCGTCCAGCTTGCCCTTGAGCTCCTTATCGCTCTTGCGCACGGCGATCCCCATCCCATCACCAAACCACTGGCGATCGGTCAGAGCGGGCCCCACATAGTCGAACTTGTCGCCCCCCTCTTTGCCAAGGAGCCCCTGCTCAATGGCAGAGGCATCGGCCAGCAGGGCCAGCACCCGACCCGCCTTCAGATCGAGATAGGCCTCATCGGCATTGCCGTAACGGACGATGGTGACATTCGAGCCAAAATTGTCGGTCAGGTACTTGTCGTGGGTGGTGGCCCGCTGCACCCCGATGCGCTTGCCCGCCATGCCTTCCGGGGTCAGCGTCAGCTCGGTCCCCTTGGCCGCCACAAAGCGATTGGGAATATGGGCATATTTCTCGGTGAAGTCGACCTTCTGGCGCCGCTCGTCGGTGATCGACATGGCGGCGATGATGGCGTCGTATTTGCGCGACAGCAGGGCCGGGATCATGCCGTCCCAATCCTGCGCCACCAGCTCGCACTTGACCACCATCTGCTGACACAGGGCGTTGGCGAGATCGATATCAAACCCCTTGATCTCGCCCGACGCATCGGTCCAGGAGAAGGGCGGGTAGGCCCCCTCCACCCCGAAACGCACGGTTTTCCACTCCTTGGCCATGGCGGGGGTGGCCAGCAGGCTGGCAACAAACAGGGCTGAGAGGGTCAGTCTGATCTTCATCTTGAGTACTCCATTACATAAAAAGCGCACAAGCGCGGACAAGGCACCGCAGGCGAATGCATGCGATGACCAAAAGCGGCAAAATCTGGATGAGCGAGATCACGCCCGAGCGGGCGTCAGTGAACTGCTCCAGGGGTTCGATCTATTCGTCGAACCACTCGGAGAGATAGAAAGGCTTGAAGTAGAAGGCCAGAAAAAAGCCTCTGGCTTTGCGCATCATGGTGGTTTGTCGCGTCCTGTGACAAAGATAGCATCACCTTAGCACGCCCGAATTTTGCCCGGCAATAGGCAGCCACAGGGCAGTAGCAAAATCCCGATCATGGTCAAGGCGAGCGGGATCCGTTAGGCTCGAAGCACCTTGCCATCCCATAACAGACCCACAGCGACCGATGAATTTTCTGGCCCATCTCCATCTGGCTGCCCACACCCGAAGCTCTCTCACCGGCAATCTGCTCGGCGATTTCGTCAAAGGCACGCTGCCCACGGGGCTTGCCGCCCACTTCGATGAGGGGATCTGGCTACACCGCAAAATTGACGCTTTCACCGACAGCCACCCCGAGCACAAGGCGGCCGTCGCCTGTTTCGAGGCCCCCTGGCGCCGCTTTGGCGGCATAGTGGTTGATATGATCTACGACCACTGGCTGAGCCTGCACTGGGGACTGTTCAGCACCGAGCCCCTGCCCCGCTTCCTGCAACGCAGTTATGAGCAGCTATTGGCGGATCACCCACGCCTGCCGGACGGACTGCCACTCCCCCTCAAACGGATGGCCGAGCAGAACTGGATCGCCTCCTACCGCCACAGGGAGGGGCTGGGGCAAGCGCTAAATGGCATAGGTCGCCGACTGCGCCGCCCGGTACAACTGGGAGAGGCGCTGCTGACCCTCGATGAGTCGCAGTGGCAAACATGCGAGGCGGGATTTCTGCGCTTCTATCCCCAGCTGATGGACTTTAGCCAGCAGCAGCTGGCCCAATATCGGGCAGCCCAAGGGGCACCGTGATCCCTCTGGATAAAGTAGCTTCCCCATAAAAAAAGCCCCTTGCGGGGCATTTGTCATCAGTTGGCTTCGTCTTTCTTTTTGCGAATGCTTAAGCCCAGCTCCCGACCACGCAGTCGGGCGTAATAGATGGTGCCGACAAAAGCGAGAGTGGTGAACAGCAGTTCCACCACCGCCAGCCACCGCTCCCCCTCATCCGTGGTGATCAGGGTGAGGGCGTGGAGGAAATAGGGCATCAACACGAAGTTGCCCCAGGCGTGGGTGTAGGGGTTGCCCTGCACTATCCCCTTGAGAGGGAAGAGCAGCGGCACCGTCCAGATCACCGGCAGCAGCCAGGGGTTGAGGTCCGGATGGGGTGATAACCACAGATGCCAGAGGATGACCCAGCCCAGCAGGCCGAAGAAGCCGACCAGAGTCAGCAGACGGGCAAAGCGGGTGCTCACTTGAGGATCTCCAGCACCTGCTCCGGTGGGCGACCAATGCGGGCCTGACCATTCTTGATGACGATAGGGCGCTCGATCAGCTTGGGATGCTGGTGCATGGCGCGAATAAGGGCATCACCGCTGACATCGGCCAATCCCAGCTCCTTGTAGAGATCCTCCTTGGTGCGCATCAGCTGGCGGGGATCGCTAAAACCGAGCAGAGAGAGCAGGTTGCGGATCTCATCTTCGCTCGGGGCCTGCTCCAGATAGAGCACCACATCAGGGGCGATCCCGTGCTGTTCCAGCAGAGCCAGGGTTTCGCGACTCTTGGAGCAGCGCGGATTGTGGTAGATTTGGGTCTCGCTCATGGTAACTCCCTGATTAATCGCAAGATGGGACTAGAAACGGCGCTATTGTAGGGGAAAGTGATGGTCAGGGTAAGCGGCAGTGGAAAGGAATTGAAACGAATTTGTTGGCTGATTGTGGCTGGCATGCTGGGCGCCTGCACGCCCGCCCCCGAATTTACCGATGCCACAGGGCAGTCGGTCAGCTTGCATCATTTTGGAGGCAAGCCGCTCTTGATCAACTACTTCGCCCCCTGGTGCGCCCCCTGCCTGCGGGAGATGCCGCACCTCAACCGGCTGGCAGCGGAGGGCCAGATCACAGTGGTGGCCATCAACTACGACCCGACCACGCCAGCAGAGCTGGACAAGCTGGCTGCGCAGTATCACATCAAGGTGCCCCTCCTTATTGCCAATGAAGATGCCAGGCTCCCCTTCCCTCGCCCAAGCGGCCTGCCTACCAGCTATCTGCTCGATAGCGAGGGCAAGCTCAAGCAAACGCTGGTCGGCGAGCTCGACCAGCAGCAGATCGAGATGCTCAAGGCGACCGCCAGCAGCATAAGTCACTAGCCCATCGCTGCTATCACCGTCCCCCACATCAACGCCACCGCCATAAACAACAAGGGCGCACCGTGGTGCGCCCTTGTTTGATAGGTCAATGCCAGGTTTCGTTAGCCCTTGAGGCTGTCGAGATCCTTCTTGGCCCGCTCCAGCTCGGTGATGCGCGCCTCCAGACGAGCCAGGGTCATCCGGTCGCTGGTGGTACCGCGTGCCACGATCAGCTCGTCGATGGCCGCCTGATAATCCCCGCGCAGTGCGAGCATCTCGGCCCGCGCCATATGCAGCTCGGTCATTCTGCCCGCCTTGCGATAGGCATCGGCCAACAGGTTCCAGGCCAGATTGTTCTCCTCATGGGCGCGGGCATAAGGGTCGAGGATGGCGATGGACTTCTTGTAGTTGCCGCTCTCGAGGTAGGCGTTTCCGAGGTTGACCACCACAACTTCGTTATCCGGCATCCGGCTGCGGAACTTCTCGAGGCGCGCGATGGCCTGGGCACTGCGCCCCTTGGCCAGATCGATGTCGGTCTGAGCATCGACGATAAAGAGATCTTCCGGATGACGGGCCGCCAGCTCCTGCATCAAGGTATCCGCCTCGTCTGTGCGCTTGAGCTGGATCAGCGCCAGCGCCTTGCCATAGATGGCGGCATCCTTGAGCGGATAATCCCCCTTCTGGATCCGGCTATCGAAGTAGCTCAGCAGCCCCTGCGGGGTATCGGTACCAAAACGCACCTGAATCCGCACCTTGGCCAGCCAGAAGTCGAGACTGGGCGGCAAGTCGCGGCGACCATAGCTGCCCGCCCGAGCGCGGGCCTCGCTGATCCGGGTCTCCGGCAGCGGGTGAGTGAGCAGCATCTCCGGCGGCTTGCTGGCGTAACGGTATTCGGCAGCCAGTTTCTGGAAGAAGTTGGCCATCCCCATGGGATCGAAACCGGCATCGTAGAGGGTCTTCATGCCGATCCGGTCCGCTTCGTATTCGTTGTCGCGGGTGTAGTTGATGGCCGACTGCATGGAGAGGCCCAGCGTGGTCTGCAGCGCGGCGATACCGGCAGTCGGGTTGATCACTGCCAGCGCGATGGAGCCCACCAGACCGGCCAGGGTCACCGCCGAGCTGCTCGCCTGCGCCTCCATATAACGGGCGATATGGCGCTGGGTCACGTGGGTGATTTCGTGGGCCA
The DNA here is from genome assembly GCF_040908445.1 of Aeromonas sp. R10-2. NCBI lineage: Bacteria > Pseudomonadati > Pseudomonadota > Gammaproteobacteria > Aeromonadales > Aeromonadaceae > Aeromonas > Aeromonas sp. R10-2. The sequence continues at coordinate 41,338 of NZ_JBFODS010000041.1, forward strand.
GTACCGAGGCCAGCTCGCTCTCGCTGTCGGCGTAGAGGAAGAGGCCGGTGTGCACCTTGACTCGCCCGCCGAGGAAGGCGGCCGCGTTGATGCTGGGATCATTGATGAGGAAGAAGGTAAACGGGAAACGCACCCCATCGGCGTTGGTCAGCAGTCGCTGACCCAGATCGTCAATGTACTGGCTCAGCACCGGATCATCGATGATCGGCAAACCCGCACGGGCAAAGCGCATAAAGGCGTTGCCGTAACGCACTTCCTGCTCGATGGGCAGGGCAGCAACCCCGGCCGTGCCGATGTCGGGAAGCTGATTGTTGGCCTCGGCATGAAACGTGGCGCCCATCAGGGAAGCCAGCAGGGGAAGCGATGCCATCAGGGGGGAAAAACGTGCCACGTTATATCTATCTCCATCAGAAAGGGCCTCGGCAGAATACCCTTGCCCATCAAGGGCTACAAGCGTTGTTTCATGCTCTTATCACGGCCATAATAGCGGCCACCTGCCTGATGGAGCCCCCATGGAAGTTCTCGACCTGACCCCCTGGCGTTGCCCCGAGCCGCTGATCCGGCTCAAGCTCTGGTTAAGGGAGGCCAAAAGCGGTCAAACCGTCACCATACGACTGGCCGATACGGGCTCCCGGCAGGATATTCCGGCCTATCTGCACCGTCAGGGCCACCATGTCGAGGTGCAGCAAGAAGCGGACAAAACCCTCTCTTTGCAGTTGGTTGTCGGGGCGAAACAACCATCTTGAGCCCCAGTGATGTAAGGATGCCGTCATGTTAGAAGTATTGAAGCGCTGGTATCAGACCCGTTTTTCCGATCCCGATGCCGTTACCCTGTTCCTGTTGCTGGTGTTCTGCTTCACCATCATCTGGCTGTTTGGCGATCTGCTGGCCCCCCTGCTGGTGGCACTGGTAATGGCCTATCTGCTGGAGTGGCCGGTCGCCCGGCTGCAAAAAGCGGGGCTGTCGCGCACCCTGGCCACCAGCGTCATTCTGATCCTCTTTATTGCGGTAGCAGTGGCCTCCTTGCTGGGTCTTATCCCGACGCTGGTCAGTCAGGGGATCAATCTGGCCAAAGAGGCGCCGGCCATGCTGACCCACGCTCAGGATTATGTACGCACCCTGCCTGACAAATACCCCGAGCTCATCGACGTCAGTCTGGTGGAGACCGTCATCGACAATATTCGCCAGCGCATCCTCAGTGGCGGCGAGCATCTGGTAAGCGCCTCCCTCAGTTCGCTGGTCAACGTGGTCGCCATCATGATCTACCTCATTCTGGTGCCGCTGATGGTCTTCTTTATGCTCAAGGACAAGCGGGTCTTGATGGGTAGCCTACGCCGCTTCCTGCCGCGCAACCGCACCCTGGTCAACCGGGTGTGGGTCGAGATGAACAACCAGATCATCAACTACATCCGCGGCAAGGTGATCGAAATCCTTATCGTCGGCATCGCCACCTATGTTCCCTTCGCCCTGATGGGGCTGCGCTATTCGGTGCTGCTGGCAGTCGCGGTCGGCTTCTCTGTGCTGATCCCCTATATCGGCGCCGCCGTGGTGACCGTACCGGTCGCCATGGTCGCCCTGTTCCAGTGGGGGCTCACCCCCGAGTTCGCCTGGCTGATGGTGGCCTATCTGGTCATTCAGGCTCTCGATGGCAACCTGCTGGTGCCGGTGCTTTTCTCGGAAGCGGTCAACCTCCATCCGGTGGCCATCATCATCGCCGTGCTGGTCTTCGGCGGCTTGTGGGGATTCTGGGGAGTCTTCTTCGCCATTCCCCTCGCCACCCTGGTCAAGGCAGTGATCAATGCCTGGCCAAAACGCGAAGATCTGCCGAGCGCCGCAAAATAACCCACTTCCCATGCAATAGTGACAACGGAGTGTCCATGACCTTTCTTCGTCAAATCAGAGCGGCAGGGCTGACGGCCCTGCTCTTCACTGCCGCCCTGCCCGCCCGCGCCGATATCGACCTTGGCGCCATGGATCTGCTCACCAGCGACAGTCCCACCAGCCCGGTGCCACAAGGCTTTGTCGCCGGTGCGGCGCTCATCGGGGGACAGGCCCGCTACGAGGCGCAGGATAATGCCGCCTACGCCATCCCGGGCTTTATCTACTTCGGCAAGCAATTCATGTTTCTCGGCGATCGGGCGCGCTACTACTTCCACAAAGATGAGAACGTGGCCCTGTATGGCTATGGCCGGGTCCGTTTTGGCAATCTGGATCCCGAGGATTCTCCGGCCTTTACTGGCATGGAACAGCGCAAATGGCAGTTGGAAGGCGGGATCGGTGGCAACATCATCACCCCCTACGCCCTGCTGACCGTGCGGGCCAACAGCGATGTCACCAGTCGCAGCAAGGGGCAGGAGCTGCTGCTGTGGGCCGACTTCCCCATACTGCGCGACAACCTGCTGATCATGCCGGGGATGGGGGTGATGCTGCGCAGCGACAAGATGGCCAACTACTACTTCGGCGGCATCTCCGAGAGCGAGGCAACCGCCCAGCGGCCCGCTTGGGATACCGGTACCACCCTATCCCCGATGGCGGCCCTCATCACCAGTTACCGCTTCAGCCCCAACTGGATTGGCATGTTTGCCATGAACTACGAATGGTATGATCGGGACATCAAAAACAGCCCCATCGTCCAGCACGATGGCGAACTATACGCAGGATTTGCCCTCGGCTATATCTGGTAACGCTGAGGAGTTGTGAAACAAGACCAAACAAAAGGGAGCCCTCGGCTCCCTTTTTCACAACCATCGTCAGGCTGCCAATTCAGACTTATAGCGCAGCCAGAAATTCGCTCAGTTGCTGATTAACGAAGGCCGGATTTTCCAGCGACGAGATGTGGCCAGCCGCCGGGATCTCCTTGAACGGGCAACCCAGCACCTCGGCCATCAGATAGCCCTCCAGCACTGGACGGGCTTTGTCTTCGCAGCCGGTCATCACCAGCGCGGGAGTGGTGATCTCCTCCAGCCACTCGATGCGATCTTCGCGGGTCACAAAACTACGCCCCACCGCCACCATGGCGGCGATCTTATCCTTTGGCCAGGCGGCAAGGCGCGCCTTGAAACCGCTCATCAGCGCTTCATCGGGCTGATTGGCAAAAAAGAGCGGCGCCACCTGTTCGACGATGGGCGCCGGAATGGTGCCGAGCTGCTCGATCATCGCCAGCATGCCGAGGTAGCGTTCGCAGGTAATCTGCGGTTCGAGGCCAACGAAACTGTCCATCAGCACCAGTCCCTTGAGGCGAGCTGGGGCCATGCGCGCCAGTTCCACACCCCACATGCCACCGATGGAGAGGCCCACCAGCACGAACTCGTCAACCCCGAGGGCATCGAGCAGCGCCAGATGATCCCGCGCCAGCGTCGCCAGGGTGCAGCCACCGTCGGGGAGCAGGTCGGAATCGCCGTGGCCCCACAGCTCGGGAACGATGCAGCGATAACTACCCTTGAGCGCCTCGATTTGCGGTGCCCACATGGCGCTGTCCCACAGGTAGCTATGGCCAAACAGCAGCACCGGCCCTTGCCCTTCATCCAGATAGGCCATCCGGCGACCCGCGATGTCCATAAATTGCTTCATGTTCTCTCCTGTTGCCAACTTCTGATGATTAGACGGCAGTGCAAATCACCATAGCCATAAATGGCTTCATGTTGGCTTCTGTTGCCAACTAACGGGGCGGCAGTGTAACACGTCCTACTTGGCAGTCGACTCTCCCTGGTGCAAGCTGAAGTGACGGCAAGAAGGGACTCAAAAAGGAGAAGAAGATGCCGAAGGACAAGAGCAAGAAGCGGCCACGTCTGGACAAGAAATGCTATGAGCACCACCTTGCCCATCTGCAGGAGGAGCTGGTCAAGCTCCAGGAGTGGGTCAAACAGGAGGGGTTGAAGGTAGTGGTACTGTTCGAGGGACGGGACGCAGCTGGCAAGGGGGGCGTCATCAAGGCGATCACCGAGCCGCTAAACCCCCGGGTCTGCCGGGTCACGGCACTGCCCGCACCCTCCGATCGTGAGCGCTCCCAATGGTACTTTCAGCGTTATGTGGCGCACCTGCCCGCCGCTGGCGAGATGGTGCTGTTTGACCGCTCCTGGTACAACCGGGCCGGGGTCGAGCGGGTGATGAGCTTTTGTAGCGACGCCGAGTATCGCGAGTTTCTGCGCGCCTGCCCCGAGTTTGAGCGAATGCTGATCCGCTCCGGCATCACACTGATCAAATACTGGTTCTCGGTCTCCGATGAGGAGCAGGAGAAGCGCTTCAAGGAGCGGATCAACACCCCCATCAAGCGCTGGAAGTTCAGCCCGATGGATTTGCAGTCCCGCTCGCGCTGGGTGGAGTACTCACGCGCCAAGGATGACATGTTCACCTACACCGACACCGAGGATTGCCCCTGGTTCGTGGTAGAAGCGGACGACAAGCGCCGTGCCCGCCTCAACTGCATCTCCCACCTGCTGGGCAAGGTGCCCTATGAGGCGATACACTATGAGCCCATCAGCCTCCCCCCCATCAAGACCGAAGGGTATGAGCGCCCGCCCCTGACCAGCCAGCACTTCGTACCGGATATCACCGCCGACCTCGAGACCTGACAGACACTCGCCATTTGCGGCGAGCAGATAATAAAAAGCCGGTCTGACGACCGGCAAAAAGGCATTGATTATTAAGAAAGGAAAACCGGCACAACAAAAATCAGGTACGGATATATTTGGCCGTGCGCGGGAACGCCTGCTCCTTGGCATCGAACAGGTAGCAGGCTTCGGCCGGGATACCCACGCTGTAGGTCTGACCGGTCGCCACATCCACATCCGAGGTGGCCTTGACGGTAAAGTCGTGACCATCCACATCCATATAAACGAAGGACTCGGCCCCCAGGTGCTCGGCCACCTGCACGATCCCGCTCACCTTGCTGTGCGCATGGGGGTGATCCAGCGGCATCAGGTGCTCGGGGCGAATACCCAGCTCCACCTTGTCACCCACAGCGCCACTGCGGGCATCGACCCGGGCCCGCACGGTATCGCCAGAGGTCAACTTGACCAGGCACTCCTGCTCTCCAATCTCCAGCAACTCACCCGCCAGGAAGTTCATCTTGGGAGAGCCGATAAAGCCCGCCACGAACTTGTTGTCCGGGTTGTGGTAGAGATCCAGCGGTGAACCGAACTGTTCCAGGTTGGTGGCAGCTTCGGCCTTGAGCGGGCTCAGCACCACAATCTTGTCGGCCAGGGTCATCGCTTCCACCTGATCGTGGGTCACATAGATGATGGTGGAGTTGAGCTCCTTGTGCAGCTTGGCGATCTCGATCCGCATCTTGACCCGCAGCGCGGCATCCAGGTTGGAGAGCGGTTCGTCAAACAGGAACACCTGCGGCTGCTGCACGATGGAGCGACCGATGGCGACACGCTGACGCTGACCACCGGAGAGCGCCTTGGGCTTTCTGTCCAGCAGCGGCTCGAGACCCAGGATCTCGGCGGCGCGCATCACCCGCTTGTGGATGTTCTCTTTGTCCATCTTCTTGAGCTTCAGACCAAAGGCCATGTTCTCGTAGATGTTCATGTGCGGATAAAGGGCGTAGGACTGGAACACCATGCCGACGTTGCGCTCTACCGGCGGCACGTCGTTCATGTAGCGACCGCCGATGGTCAGCTCACCGCTGGTGATGTCTTCCAGACCCGCGATCATCCGCAGCAGGGTGGATTTGCCACAGCCGGACGGGCCGACGAAGACGATGAACTCCCCTTCCTTGATGGAGAGGTTGATGTTGCGCAGGGTGTCCTTGTGAACAGCCGGATCGTAATTTTTGCGAACGTTGTTGAGTACTACTTCAGCCATGACGAGCTCCGCTCTTGAATCTTTGCAAATCGTGATAGCGGGGGGAGTCAGCTCCCCCGGCCATAAACTTAACCTTTCACACCACCAGCTGTCAGACCGCCAACCAACCAGCGCTGTGCCAACAGGAAGACCACTGTGATGGGGAAACCGGAGAGCACTGCGGCCGCCGCGAAATCACCCCACAGATAGTTCTGCGGATAGAGGTACTGCTGGGCCCCGACCGCCAGGGTCAGATTGTTCACATCCTGCAGCAGGATGGAGGCCATGGGCACCTCGGTAATGGAACCGATAAAGGCCAGAATAAACACTACCGCCAGGATGGGTACCGACAGGGGCAACAGGATCAGACGGAATGCCTGCCACGGGGTTGCACCGTCGATGGCCGCCGCCTCCTCCAGGGAGGAGTCGATGGTCTCGAAGTAGCCCTTGATGGTCCAGACGTGGAGGGCAATACCCCCCATGTACGCCAGGATCAGGCCACCGTGGGTGTTGAGACCGAGCCAGGGGATGTAGTCACCAATCTTGTTAAAGAGCGCGTAGATGGCTACCAGTGCCAGCACTGCCGGGAACATCTGGAAAATCAGCATGCCCTGCAGGATGGTGGACTTGCCACGAAAGCGCAGGCGGGCAAAGGCGTAAGCACAGGTGGTGGAGAGCGTCACGATCATCAGGGCAGTGATGCCGGCGATCTTGATGGAGTTCCACAACCAGGTCAGCACCGGGAACGGCGGCGGCGTGATGCTGCCGTCGGCGTTGGTGATAGACATGCCCAGCGCCAGCTTCCAGTGATCCAGGGTCGGATTGGAGGGGATTATCTCCCCTACCGCGAAGTTACCGTTACGGAACGAGATGGCGATAACCATGATCAACGGGAAGATGATCAACGCCAGGAAGCCCCACATGACCAGGTGGGTTGCCCACACCCGGTATTTGACTGATTTGGGTTGTACGATTGCCATGTTGAAGCCTCCTTACAGCTGCTTGTCGGCTTTGGACAATTTCAGGTTGAGCAGCGCCAGCGCACCTACGATGAGGAAGATAGCTGTGGCGATGGCACTGGCCAGACCGTAGTCCTGACCACCCGATCCCTGGAACGCAATCCGGTAGGTATAACTCACCAGCAAGTCGGTGGTACCGGCCGGGGTGCTGGCGCCGATGATGTCGGGCGCACCGTTGGTCAACAACTGGATAAGCACGAAGTTGTTGAAGTTGAAGGCGAACGAGGCAATCAACAGCGGTGTCAGCGGCTTCATCAGCAGCGGCACGGTGATCTTGAAGAAGTTCTGTACCGGGCCGGCACCGTCCATGGCGGACGCTTCATAGAGATCTTCCGGAATGGCTTTGAGCAGGCCCATGCAGAGGATCATCATGTAGGGATAGCCGAGCCAGGTGTTGACAATCAGGATCATCACCTTGGCCAGGAAGGGGTTGGTATACCAGTCCGGCTTGATGCCAAACGCCGCTTCCAGGAACATGTTGATCTCACCGAAGTTCTGGTTGAACAACCCCTTGAACACCAGGATGGAGATAAACGCCGGGATCGCATAGGGCAGGATCAACATGACCCGATAGAAACCGCGCCCCTTGAGCTCTTCCCACTGCACCAGACAGGCCAGCACCATGCCGATAGCCAGGGTGAAAGCGACGGAGCAGGTTGAGAAGATCACGGTCCAGATGAAGATCTGCAGGAAGGGTGACTGGATACCCGGATCGGTGACGATGCGCGCGAAGTTCTTCCAACCGACGCTCACCACAAAGCCCGGAGCAATACCCTTGCCGACAAACTGACCCTGTTCGTCGATGTACTGATAGAAGCCGGTCTCACCATTGGGCAGCATCAGCTCGCCATTCTGGGTATCACGCAGCAGGTTGCTGTCTTTGATCACCACGCCGGACTTGAGCACGGCACCATCCATCAGACGGGTGTAGTGCTGCTTCTGGGCGGCAAACTTGCGCAGGCTGCTCAGGGTCAGGTGGGTACCGCCATCCGGCAGCACCAGATCAAGGTCACTCAGGTGAGTACGATGCTCAACAATGGCGCGGATCGGTGCGGCCTTGCTGGCCGCTTCGCCAGTGAAGGGCTGCAGCTCGACCACTTGCTGGGTGTTCTGCACACGGCCCTCGCGGGACGCCAGCTCACGGGCCTTGTTGGTCATCAGGGAAACAGGTTGGCTGATAAAGGATTGATCATCCTGTGTCAGCAGCAGCTGGAACTGGCCATTGTCGCCACCCAGCAGGGTAAAATCGAATTCACCGCCCGCCACCTTGTAGGTTTTCTTCAGGTGGTAGTCCCGCGCCTGCTCCACGGAGAGCAAGTTGGACCCCGAATAGTTGGTGAAGGCAATGCCAATGGTGTAGGCAAGAGGGAAGATGATAAACACAACCATGCCCGCAACACCCGGAAAGATGTAGCGATGGGCATAGGTCTTCTTGTTCATGAAGACATACAGACCGACGGAAACCACCACCAGATCCAGCAGCGCGAATACCCACTCGCCACTAGCGTACATCATCACGGCTGCGTAGCCGTTGAGGATGGCAACCAGGGCCGCTATGGTCCACTTAAGCCAGGTGTGCTTATCCTTCGGACCGGCATAGGACTCAACAGAAGGTACTACTTCCATGCCAATTAACCTTTATAACGCCAAGAGAGATTTGAGAGAGTGGGAGGCCATGACGGCCTCCCGGGTAGTGCGTGCTTACTGAACGATACGCTTGGCAGCGGTATCCAGTGCTTCGTCAACACCCTGACGACCGGAGGTCACGTTCTTGAGGGCAGTTTCGAAGGAAGACCAGAAACGGCTCATCTCGGGAACGGATGGCATCGGCTCACCAGCCTGGGCGTTCAGCATGGTGGCCTTGATGTGCGGATCGGATTCCAGGGTCTTCTGGAAGGATTTCAGCGCAACGGCACCCAGCGGCTTGTCGGCGTTAACCGGCGCCAGACCGGCATCGGTCAGCAGGTAGTTTTCCAGGAACTCGATGGCCAGATCCTTGTTCGGGCTGGCGGCGTTGATGGTGGCACCCAGTACGCCAACGAAGGCTTTGGCCGGCTTGCCGTTCAGGGTCGGCAGCGGCGCTACGCCGTACTTGATGCCGCTCTTGTCCAGGTTGCTCCAGGCCCAGGGACCGTTGATCATCATGGCCACTTCGCCCTTGTTGAACTTGGCGTCCATCACACCGTAGTCGATGCCTTTTTCCAGGTGACCGGACTTGATCATCTCGGAGATGTAGCCCACGCCCATCTTGGCACCTGCGTTGTTCACGCCGGTATCTTTGACGTCATAACCGGTAGCGGTTTTCTTGAAGGCGTAACCACCGTTGGCAGCCACCAGCGGATAGCTGAAGTAGGGGGTGTCATAAGCCCACATGATGGCGCGCTTGCCGTTTTTCTTCAGAGTCTCGTCAATCTTGGCGATCTCTTCGAAGGTTTTCGGCGGCTCGGGCAGCAGGTCTTTGTTATAGATCAGGCTGACCGCTTCCATGGCAACCGGGTAGCCATAGGTTTTGCCATCAACAGTCATGGCATCCCATGCCAGCTGTTCAAATTTGCCTTTGGTGGCAGCGTTCGGCGTTACCGGAACCAGCAAACCGGCTTTGACCCACTCACCGTAACGGTCGTGAGCCCAGAAGAAGATGTCCGGGCCGTTGCCAGTGGCGGCGGCTTGCTGGAATTTCACTTCAACCTGATCCGGGTGAGCCACAGTAACCTTGATGCCGGTTTCTGCTTCAAACTTCTTACCCACTTCAGCCAGACCGTTGTATCCCTTGTCACCGTTGATCCAGATGGTCAGCTGGCCTTCATCGATGGCAGCAGTAGCAGAGCAAGCGACGCCAAGAGTGGCCAGACCGATCAGGGATGACAGCAATTTCTTTTTCATGAGCCTTTCCTTGTATTAGTTCCGCGCTGTAAGAGCATTGTGTGCGAGATGAATATTATCCCAAGCGGCAAACGGCTCACATGACGCAACTCGCATTTTTGAAATGCAATTACGTATTTCCTTCCAGAAAGTTTTGAAAACATTTTCTTATTTCAGGGAATTACGGCCATTTATCGGCTTAATTCCAGACAACCACAGAATAATAATTACCAAAATGAAATAAAATTTCATGAGTGAAAGGGTTTTCACCTCAATGAAAACCCTTTCAGATGGTTTATTTTGTTTGATTTGTTAACAAAGTACCGCGCCAGTTTCGAGGTCTGCCCGGGCGCAATAAAAAAAGAGACCCCGCCGGGGCGGAGTCTCTTTTTGCGAGAAATGACGAGTTGATCACACTCGGGAGCATGACTACGACTGGCGCAGCAGCTGATCCTTAAGATTGGGCGGCACACCCTTGATGGTCAGGGTGTCGGTCTGGGGATCGTAAAAGATCCGGCTGTTCAACAGCTTCTGCTCAAAGCTCAGAGTCAGACCGCCGCCGGAGCCAACAAACTTGGTCAAACCACGCAGGGTAGAGCGATCCGCCGGGAAACGCTCTTCCAGCTCATACTCCTGACCGATAAAGCTGTAAAAATCGAGGTCACCGTCGCCGGGCAATTCTGCAGACAGCTCCTTGATTTCGATCTCTTCACCGGCGCTCGCCTGTTCGGTGCAATATTTGAAGACCTGCTTTTTATAGTCATTGCGCTCGGTCGGTTCGAGCTGACAACTGTCGCAATAATCTTCGACCGCCTGCAGCAAGCCTTTATTTTGTACCTTGGCATCCATGCCCTCGCGGGCACCCAGCAGATCCATAAAGAAGTCGCCCAGTTTGCGACCAATGCGCCCCTTGCTGAAGGTGATATAGCGGCGCGAATCCGGTTGGGTTTTCCATTCGGTCAAATCAATACGGGCCACCAGATTGAGTTTGCCGATATCCAGATACTGGATATGGCGTAATTCCAGCGCTTCGCTGACGGTGACGCTCTCCTTGCCCTCCAGCAGAGCAATCAGCAGATAATCGACCCCGACGTAGTTATATTTGGCAAACAGCAGCACCCCCTGCTCATCGAGGGCGTGCTCCACCAGCTGCTTGACCAGCATCTGGGTCACGGTGACCGAGAAGGGGACGAATTCGGTCTGCTCGTCGAGCAGCTGTTCGAGGGCGATACGAAATGCGGGTGAAGGCTGCTTGGGAGCCTCTTCACCGTCGGCCAGCTCGGCGACGGCGGCCTCGGGATCAGCAAAGAAGCCAAAGCCCTTGCCGCCCTTGCCGTTGTAGATCCGATGCAGTTCCGCCATCAGTCCCTGTACCGCCTCATCAGGGGGCAGGGTCTGGCTGCGGGTATCGGCGTGGGGTTGACCATCGCCGCCCTGGCGCAAGGAGTGAAGAATGATCTTGTCGATATCGAGACTCATGTCACAAAGCCATAGTGTTAGCCGAAAGGGTGAAGTATTATAAGGCGCTTTGAACCGAGATGAACTGAAGATTATGCCTATCGTATCAAAGTACAATAACGAGCAATTTGACGCCCTGATGAACGACCTGATCACCGCGCTGGAAAAGCATAAAGCGCCGGTAGATCTCAGCCTTATGGTGCTTGGCAATCTGACCACCAATATCATCAACGGTATGGCACCAGCCCAGCGCCAGGCCATCACTGAAAAGTTTGTCCAGGCCCTGACCGCATCGGTCGATAATCGCCACGACGCACACTGAGTCCCCGACTCTGTTGATTTGACGTTTCTCAACGCAGATGGATCACTATGGTCGAAACCGGTAACCCCTATCGTGATAATGTCTCTCGCCTGATCACCTGGGGGCATTGGTTCTCCTTCTTCAACATTATTCTGGCCATGCTCATCGCCACCCGTTATCTGGGTGCCATCAGCTGGCCATCGACCACGCTTGGCGTGATCTATCTCGTTGTAAGCTGGATTGGCCACTTCTCGTTTCTGAGTTTTGTCACCTACCTGTTGACGATCTTCCCGCTCAGCTTCGTGCTGCCCAAGGAGAAGTCGTTGCGGTTCATCTCGGCCATCATCGCCACCCTGGCGCTGGTGCTGCTGCTGATCGACACCCAGGTATTCCGGCTGTTCAAGTTCCACCTCAACAGTCAGGTATGGCAGTTGCTGCTGGATCAGGCGCAGACCGAAGAGGGCTCAATCTGGAGCATCATCTTCGTTGCCGTGCCCACCATCTTCCTGCTGCAACTGCTGCTGTCGGCCTATGTCTGGCGCAAGATCAACAAGCGCAAGCGCCGCCAGTACGGCAATCAGGTGGGGCTGGCCCTGCTGATCTGCTTTATTCTGACCCATGTGGTCAACAGCTGGGCGGATGCGACCCTCTATCAGCCCATCACCATGCAGAGAGCCAACTTCCCCCTCTCCTACCCCATGACGGCCCGCTCCTTCTTGGCCAAACATGGTTGGCTGGATCTGGATCAGTACGAGAAGCAGGCTGCTTCCCAGGGGGATAACAGCGACAGCCGGATGCACTATCCGCTGCGCCCGCTCAACGTCAACGCCCCCCTGACTCACAACAATCTGCTGATTGTGGTGGTCGACTCATTGCGTTTTGACATGCTCAACAACATCAACATGCCCAATCTGCAGCGCTATGCGGATCAGCATCTGACGTTCCGCAATCACCTGAGTGGCGGCAACGACGACCTGATGGGCATGTTCAGCCTCTTCTACGGGTTGCCCGGTCACTACTACAAGGACATCAGCAGCGACAAGCGTCCGCCGGTGCTGTTCGACGAGATGCTGCGCCAGGATTACCAGTTCGGGCTGTTCGGCGCGATGGAAGATGCCCAGAAGTATCGCAAGAGCATCCTCGCCGGTCTGCGCAAGCAGGTGTTTGTCTCAGAGCAGAGTGACGATGGCAAGCTGCTGACCGACTGGCAACAGTGGCTGGAGAAGCGCTCACCCGAGCGTCCCTGGTTCTCGCTGGTCTATCTCTCGAGCCCCGGCGACTACCAGTTGCCCGCCACCATGAAGGGGCCGTTCCAACCGGAGCTTGCCAACTTCAATCCGGCGACCGCCTATCGGGCGGAGAACCTGCAAAAACTGGAGAACCGCTACAAGAACTCGGTCTTCTATACCGACCAGTTGCTTGAGCAGATGCTGACCAAATTGCAGTCGCAGGGGATGGACAGCAACACCATCGTCGTCATCACCTCCAACCACGGTCAGGAGTTCAACGACACCCGCAGCAACAGCTGGGGCGCAGGCAGCAACTACTCACTCTATCAGGTGCAGGTACCGCTGGTACTGGCCTGGCCGGGGCGCGGCAGTGACGTTCGGGAACAACCAAGCAGCCATTTCGATCTGGCGCCGACCCTGATGCAGGGGATGCTGGGCGTGCGCAATCCGGCGCGCGATTACAGCGTTGGCCGCTCGCTGTTTGATACCAGCCCGCGCAACTGGCTGCTGGCCGGGGATCAGAACGACTTCGCCATCTATGAAGGGGACACCATCACCCACTTCAACAAGCAGGGTGACTTCGAACTGCTGGAGCGCAACAGCTATCGCCCGATCAAGCACGGCACCCCGGATATGGGCGCCATGATCCAGGTGATGAACGAGCTGAACCGCTTCTATCGCAACCAGTGAAGCGCCCCTTAATGGCTTGCTACCATAAAAAACGCCCCGAATTTGGGGCGTTTTTCGTTGTATAGCCGGGCCACGTTCACGACAGTTAGCCACCCCACCCTTGCGGGTACTTGTAGCCGACGAAACGCTTGGCTGCATAGGCTTTGAAAGCCGCCGAGTTGTAGGCCGCCGCCACATCTTTGGCAAACGGCTGATCCGCATCTGCGCTTTTCACCACCACCCAGTTGATAAAATCGTAGCTGCGCTCCAGAAACAGTCCTTCACTGAACGGGATACCGCTGGAGGCAGCAAAATTACCGTTGATCACCGAGAAGTCCACATCCTCGCGCGAGCGGGGCAGTTGTGCTGCCTCCAGCAACACCAGCTTGAGATTGTGCGGATTGTTCACCACATCAAACTCGCTCGCCTTGAGCGGGTTTATCCCCTCCTTGAGGGTCAGCCAACCAAGATCCTGCAGCATCAACAACGCCCGCGCCTGATTGGTGGGATCGTTGGGGATGGCCACCGTGCTCCCCTCTTTCACCTTGTCGAGTGCTGCCAACTTGCCGGAATAGAGTCCCATCGGGCCAGTTGGCACTTGGGTAATGGGCGCCAGCGACAAGCCGCGATCTTTGGCAAAACTCTCCAGATAAGGTTTGTGCTGGAAGCAGTTCACATCCAGTGATCCGTCAGCCAGAGCAATATTGGGGGTCACATAGTCGGTGAACTCCACCAGCTTGACCTTGTACCCCTTGGCCTCCAGCTGCGGCTTGATGGAGTCGGTCACCATGTCGGCAAAATCCCCCACCGTGGTACCAATCACGATCTCCTGTTTGGTCGGCAAGGACGCATCGGCGGCAACCGCGGAAAAAGAGAGGCTCCCGACCGCTATCGCGGCAATAAAGGTGCTGGCGCCAGCAGTGGCGCGCAAGGAAGCAGTCAAAGGAGAAGATAAGAAGAAACGAAACGGCATAGGGACTCCCTGTCAGGTACGCATCAAGCTATGGGACTGCGGCGGGGTGGCTCTCAGAGATTAGGCCCCTCAAACCGCAGCAATCTAGCCATCCAAACGGCTATTTTGGTTACCATAACAGAGTCATCCACTGCCGCCAAGCAATAAACCGCTGGTTCCACCTCATCACCCTTGCTGTCACCCCCGAATGCATAGCTGTACTCACGTTGGCACACACAACCATGCCGCTCACGTTCAAGAGCGCACGAGCTCCCCTCGGGATTGCCCCGAATCGGGATGGCTACGGCGAAGGAGAGTCGCGAGAGGAGTGAATTACAGATAAAAAGATCAGTAGCGAGCGGTGAGAACCATTCTCAATAAAACACATAACCAGCGTCATTGGAATACCTACCACAAACCAGATCGGATTTCTTTGAACCTCATTGCGTTTTTTGAAAATGGCTCTTTTTGAACCCCTACCACCCGTGTATAGATTTCCGTCGCACTCAGGATGGTGCGATCCAAGATGGAGTTAAAAAAATAATGAAGCAAACATCGTTAGCACTGGCGATCACAGCACTGCTGTCGACCCTGCCCAGTGCGCTCGTTCAGGCAAATGAAGGTTGTGCGCCGCTCACCGGCAAGGAGAGCGGCATGGATATCGGACGCAGCAGCACCGAGCGCTGCCTGCCAGGTGCCAATCCCCTGCAGGAGCAGCAGTGGTATCTGCTCAACAGCGGCCAGGATGGATTCAGCTCCCGTGGCGGCATAGCGGGCAATGATCTCAACCTCTGGTGGGCTCATCGCACCGGCGTGCTGGGCCAGGGAGTCAATGTGGCCGTGGTGGATGATGGTCTGGCCATCGCCCACCCGGATCTGGCGGACAACGTGCGTCCGGGGTCGAAAAACGTGGTAACCGGCAGCGATGACCCGACACCGACCGATCCGGATACGGCCCACGGCACTTCGGTCTCCGGCATTATTGCGGCGGTGGACAACGCCATCGGTACCAAGGGTATTGCCCCGCGAGCCCAGTTGCAGGGTTTCAACCTGCTGGATGACAACAGCCAGCAGTTGCAGAAGGATTGGCTCTACGCCCTTGGCGACAGCGATGCCAGCCGCGACAACCGGGTGTTCAACCAGAGCTACGGCATGAGTGTGGTGGATCCCCGCTCTGCCAACTCTCTGGATCAATCCCAGCTTGATCGTCTGTTTGAACAGCAGACCCTCAAGGCGCAGGGCGCAGCCTATATCAAGGCCGCCGGCAACGGCTTCAACAAGATAGCGGCGGGCGGCTATGTGCTTAACCGCACCGGCAATGGCCCCAAATTGCCGTTTGAAAACAGCAACCTCGATCCCTCCAACAGCAACTTCTGGAACCTGGTGGTGAGCGCTCTCAACGCCGATGGCGTCAGATCTTCCTACTCCAGCGTCGGCAGCAACATCTTCCTGAGCGCGACCGGCGGCGAGTACGGTACCGACTCTCCGGCGATGGTAACCACGGATCTGCCCGGCTGCGACATGGGTTACAACCGCACCGACGATCCCAGCACCAACCGGCTGCACGGCAACCCGCAACTGGATGCCAGCTGCGACTACAACGGCGTGATGAACGGCACCTCCTCCGCCACCCCCAGCACCTCCGGTGCCATGGCGCTGCTGATGTCTGCCTACCCGGATCTGTCGGTACGTGACCTGCGGGATCTGCTGGCGCGCAGCGCAACCCGGGTCGATGCCACACAGAAACCTGTGATGGTCAGCTACACCAGCAGCACCGGCAAGGTGCGCGATGTGAAAGGGCTGGAAGGGTGGGAGCGTAATGCCGCCGGCATGTGGTTCAGCCCCACTTACGGTTTTGGTCTGATTGACGTCAACAAGGCCCTTGAGCTGGCAGCCAATCACCAGCCCCTGCCCCCGCTGGTGCAACTGCCGTGGCAGAAGATCAATGTCAGCGGCAGTGCCGCCGCCATTGCGGATGTGGGCAACAGCCCGACCAGCTCGACAACCCGCATCGCGACACCATTGACGGTAGAAGCGGTTCAGGTGATGGTGAGCCTGGATCACCAGCGCCTGCCCGATCTGCTGATCGAACTGGTCTCCCCCGCCGGCACCCGCAGCATCCTGCTGAGCCCCTTCAACAGCCTGGTCGGCCAATCTCTCGACCAGCAACAACTGGGCTTTGTGCGAACCAAGGGATTGCGCGACATGCGGATGCTATCCAACAAGTTCTACGGCGAATCGGCGCAAGGCACATGGCGACTGGAAGTAACCGATGTTGCCAACGGTACCCGTCAGGTCTCTCTGCTCAATCGCGAGACCCGTGAGCGTACCACCCTGACCGAGCGCAACAATCGCCAACCGGGCAAGCTGATCTCATGGTCCCTGCGGGTCCTGGGTCACGATGCCAACCGCAGCTAACACGCTAGGAGTATTACCATGAACAAACCTGTTACCTTGCTTCTGGCAACCCTGCTGGCCCCCCTCTCGGGACAGCTCTGCGCCCAAGAGTCCGTCACCATGGATGGCAAGCAGTACAGCACCATAGAGGTGAACGGCCAGACTTACCTCATTCCCGACAACGACAGCAAGAAGCGGGTCGCCCGCAGCCTTGACAGCAAGGTCCCGCAACAGACCCTGCGCCGCGGTGACGTGTTGATGCAAGGGGCCGCCAGCCCGGAGCTGACTGTAAGCGGCACCCTGCTGGTGGAAGCTGACGATGCCAGCGCCAAGGCGCTGGCGACTCGCCACGGCCTGAACTTCAAACAGAGCAGTGGTGGTATCGCCCTGCTGGAGGCCAAACCGGGCACCGATCTCAACGCCATCACCACCAAGCTCAAGAGCGAAGGGGTGAAGGTACAGATCGAGCTGTCGGGGGCCGAACAGCAGCCGAAATAGGTCGCGACACGCAGATAACAAAGGGGGCCATTATGGCCCCCTTTCTGTACTGCTCATTTTGATAGTGGCTTACTTGGCACCATGCTGCTCCGCCAGATAGAGCCAGGTATCGACCACGGTATCGGGGTTGAGCGACACCGAATCTATCCCCTGCTCCACTAGCCAGGCGGCAAAGTCCGGGTGATCGGATGGCCCCTGACCGCAGATCCCCACGTACTTGCCCGCCTTGCGCGCAGCCTGGATCGCCATCGCCAGCAGCGCCTTGACCGCCTCGTTACGCTCGTCGAACAGGTGGGCAATCAGCCCCGAGTCCCGATCCAGCCCAAGGGTGAGCTGGGTCATGTCATTGGAGCCGATGGAGAAGCCGTCCACGTGCTCGAGGAACTTGTCTGCCAAGAGGGCGTTGCTCGGGATCTCGCACATCATGATCACCTTGAGCCCCCGCTCGCCGCGGCGCAGACCGTTCTCGGCCAGGATGTCGATCACCTGCTCCGCCTCGCCCACGGTGCGCACGAAGGGGATCATCACCTCGACGTTGGTCAACCCCATCACATCGCGCACCCGCTTGATCGCCTCGCACTCGAGGGCAAAGCAGGGGCGGAAGCTATCGGCGATGTAGCGGGATGCGCCACGAAAACCGATCATCGGGTTCTCCTCGTGGGGCTCGTAGCCACGACCGCCCACCAGATTGGCGTACTCGTTGGACTTGAAGTCCGACATCCGCACAATCACCCGCTCCGGCCAGAACGCAGCACCCAGAGTGGCGATCCCCTCGGTCAGCTTGGCCACGTAGAACTCCCGCGGGCTGTCGTAACCGGCGATCATCTTGCCGATGGTGGCCTGCAGCTCTGGGGTTTGCTGGTCAAACTCCAGCAAGGCCTTGGGGTGCACGCCGATCATCCGGTTGATGATGAATTCAAGGCGCGCCAGCCCTACCCCGGCATTGGGCAACTGAGCAAAGTCGAAAGCGCGGTCCGGGTTGCCGACGTTCATCATGATCTTGATGGGCAGGCGCGGCATATTGCCCACCTCGGTCACCGCCACGTCGAAGTCCAGCTCGCCGTCATAGATAAAACCGGTATCCCCTTCCGCGCAGGAGACGGTGATCCGCTGGCCCGGCTGAATATGATCGGTAGCGTTGCCACAGCCCACCACTGCCGGAATGCCCAGCTCGCGGGCGATAATGGCGGCGTGACAGGTGCGGCCACCCCGGTTGGTGACGATGGCGGAGGCCCGCTTCATGATGGGCTCCCAGTCCGGATCGGTCATGTCGGTGACCAGCACGTCGCCGGGTTGTACTTCGTCCATCTGGCTGATGGAGGAGATGACCCGCGCCGGACCCGCGCCAATCTTGTGGCCGATGGCCCGCCCCTCGATCAACACCTTGCCCGCTTGCTTGAGGGCAAAACGCTCGAGGGTGTTGGCCTCCTGACGGCTGCGCACGGTTTCCGGGCGAGCCTGCACGATATAGAGCTGGCCATCCTGACCATCCTTTGCCCACTCGATATCCATCGGGCGGCCATAGTGCTGCTCGATGATGAGGGCCTGTTTCGCCAGCGCCATCACCTCCTCATCGCTGATGCAGAAGCGGCTGCGCTCGGCCTCATTGGTGTCGACAATCTTCACCTGACGGCCGTGACCGGCATCGTCAGAGTAAGTCATCTTGATAAGCTTGGAGCCGAGGGTCTTGCGCACCACCGCCGGGCGGCCCCCCTTGAGGGTCGGCTTGTGCACATAGAATTCATCCGGGTTGACCGCTCCCTGCACTACCATCTCGCCAAGACCATGGGCCCCGGTGATAAAGACCACGTCGTTGAAGCCGGACTCGGTATCCAGAGTAAACATGACGCCGGAGGCGGCGAGATCCGAGCGCACCATCCGCTGTACCCCGGCCGAGAGGGCAACGCCCTTGTGGTCATAGCCCTGATGCACCCGATAGGAGATAGCGCGATCGTTGAACAGGGAAGCAAACACATGCTTGACCGCCGTCATGACGGCATCGATGCCACGTACGTTGAGGAAGGTCTCCTGCTGACCGGCAAAGGAGGCGTCCGGCATATCTTCGGCGGTGGCGGAGGAGCGCACCGCAAACGAGGCCTCGACACCGGCACTCAACTTTTCATAGGCAACCCGGATAGCCTGCTCCAGCTTGGGCTGGAACGGCGCTTCTATCACCCAGTCGCGGATCTGCTGACCGGCCCGGTTGAGGGCGGCGATATCGTCCACGTCGAGATTGTCGAGCAGATGGTGGATCTTGCCGTTGAGGCCGCTTGACTCCAGAAACTCGTTAAACGCAAAGGCGGTGGTGGCAAAGCCCCCCGGCACGGATACGCCGGCGCCAGAGAGGTTGCTGATCATCTCGCCAAGGGATGCGTTCTTGCCGCCAACTCGTTCTACGTCCTGCATTCCGAGTTGTTCGTACCAGAGCACGTACTGTTGCACTTGGATGTCTCCAGGTTGGTGGGCACCGATGCCATAGCACCTCGTGCGCCCGATTTAATCGATGAGGTTATGGGTAAGTCAGGTGCGTTATTGTCTGTTTCTTTTGTTGCCAACGACCATGAAAACGTTTTCCACTGGTTTTCAAAAAAATCCCCGAGCAAGCGTTGGGGATGGTCGAATGACCGGAACATTCTACAATGGCGACACAAAAAGATAACGATTCAGGTTTGCTAGCCACTTCACAACTTGGGCACAGCAGACCGGTTGACAAAACTGGTATGGTTTCGGGAGATACTTCTCACCCCTTACCCCATGCGACCCTACCCGCGGTATCACAGGAGCCCTACGTGCACACCGTATTTTATGTTTCAGACGGAACCGCTATCACCGCCGAAGTGTTCGGTCACGCGGTATTGAGCCAGTTTCCGCTGGCCTTCGAGCAGATCACTATCCCCTTTGTGGAGACACTGGAGAAAGCCCGTCAGGTACGGATGCGGATCGATGAGCAGTTCCGCCAGACCGGGGTACGCCCCATTCTGTTTCACACCATCGTCGACCCGCTGGTACGGGAAGAGGTACTGAAATCAGAGGCGTGCGGCCACGACTTTCTCAACACCTTCGTCAGCCCGCTGGAGCAGGAGCTGGGGGTAAAAGCCGAGCCCCGCCTCCACCGCACCCACGGCATGGAGAATCGCAAGCTCTATGACGATCGCATCGAGGCGGTCAACTTCGCACTGGCCAACGACGATGGCATTACCACCAAGGAGTACGATGAGGCGGACATCATCCTGATCGGGGTCTCCCGCTGCGGCAAGACCCCCACCAGCCTCTATCTGGCGCTGCAGTTCGGCATTCGTGCCGCCAACTACCCCTTTATCGAGCAGGACATGGGGATGCTGGAGCTGCCCGCCCCCCTCAAGGCCAACCGTCACAAGCTGTTTGGCCTCACCATAGCGCCGCAGCGGCTGCACGAGATCCGTAACCAGCGCCGTGCCAACAGCCGCTACTCCTCCATCGAACAGTGCGAGCAGGAGCTGGCCTGCGTGGAGCGACTGTTTCGCCAGGAGGCGATCCGCTTCCTGGATACCAGCTCCCACTCGGTGGAGGAGATCAGCGCCAAGGTTCTCGAGGCAACCGGTCTGCGCCGCCAGCTCTGTTAAGCCAGCTTGACAGCTATCGGCATCAACAAAAGATAAAAATTACAGTGTCGCGGCGAAAGTCAGCTGTAGCGAACTGCAATTCACATAGATGGCAGTGAAAAGTATGGATAAAAAAGGGATAAGCACCACAAATGCTTATCCCTCTTCTTGTCGACCTTGGCGTTGTGCCCTTGTCACCCGCTGCCAGTTAGCCGCGATTCGATTCCGTTCTGCTGCGCTCGGCAAACAGCCAGCGTTCACTAACGATTGAGCTCAGGGTTGTTCATCAACCGGGCATAGAAGGCCAGTAAACCGTGGCGCAGGCGAACCCGCTCCGCCAGCCAGCCGCCAACGAGCGCCCCCGTTACCCCACCCACCAGCAACAGCGACTGCCAGTAGTGCAGCAACTCCTGATCACCGAGCGAGAGCCAGCCCAGCAGCATGGTGGCAGCCACCAGCAACAACAGCGGACTGGCGGCAATCCCTAACCAGAGCGCCACCAGCACACCCCGGGCAACCCCTTGTTGCAGCACGCTTTCGCGCTCTCTGTACTCCAACTCCCTGCACTCTTCCCTGTACTCTCGCTTGTTTGGCATCATTTGCATCCATTTGTGGCTTGGCACCACAAAAACACACCAACAAGACATAATGTCAATAAAACAGAATTCGATTGCACAAACATCAACCAAAAACTACCAAGAAGCCTCTTCAGATCATGAAAAAGCTGCCTTTGGTACAAAACACGGCCATTAGAGATGGAAAACAGGTGCATTCATGGCGGATTATCACTATTCTGCTTCGGTTGCCAGCCAACACTAAAAATTGAAAATGGCATGGCGTAACGAAATAAATACAGCTTTCGTCAGGTTTTGGCTACGCACTGCGGCCTGCTCAGGATGAGCCCAACACCGACCAGAGACAACAGAGACGTAAGGACAGACCCATGGATTTGAAACAAGACGGTGAGGAGCTGAAGCGCGGCCTTAAAAACCGCCACATTCAGTTGATTGCTTTGGGCGGCGCCATCGGCACCGGCCTCTTTCTGGGCATTGCCCAAACCATCAAGATGGCAGGCCCCTCCGTACTGCTGGGGTATGCAATCGGCGGCTTTATCGCCTTCCTGATCATGCGCCAGCTCGGTGAAATGGTGGTGGAAGAGCCGGTAGCTGGCTCCTTCAGCCACTTTGCCTACAAATACTGGGGCGAGTTTGCCGGTTTTGCGTCCGGCTGGAACTACTGGGTGCTCTACGTGCTGGTGAGCATGGCCGAGCTGACCGCGGTGGGCATCTATGTCCAGTACTGGTGGCCCGAGATCCCGACCTGGATGTCGGCAGCCTTCTTCTTCGTGCTGATCAACGCCATCAACCTCTCCAACGTCAAAGCGTTTGGCGAGATGGAGTTCTGGTTCGCCATCATCAAGGTGGTCGCCATCATCGGCATGATTGGCTTTGGCGGCTATCTGCTCCTCTCCGGTGCCGGCGGACCCGAGGCAAGCGTCACCAACCTGTGGGCTCAGGGCGGCTTCTTCCCCAACGGCATCAGCGGTCTGGTGATGGCGATGGCGGTGATCATGTTCTCCTTTGGAGGTCTGGAGCTGGTGGGCATTACCGCCGCCGAAGCGGACAACCCCGAGAAGAGCATTCCCAAGGCCACCAATCAGGTGATCTACCGCATCCTCATCTTCTACATCGGCGCCCTGGCTATCCTGATGTCCCTCTATCCCTGGGGTAAAGTGGTGGAAGGCGGCAGCCCGTTCGTGATGATTTTCCACGCTCTGGACAGCAATCTGGTCGCCACCGTACTCAACATCGTGGTACTGACAGCGGCACTGTCGGTCTACAACAGCTGCGTCTACTGCAACAGCCGGATGCTGTTCGGGCTGGCCAAACAGGGCAACGGCCCGAAAGCTCTGCTCAAGACCAACAAGAGCGGCGTGCCGCTGGTGGCCCTCTCGGTCTCGGCCATCGCCACCCTGCTCTGCGTGCTGATCAACTACCTGATGCCGGGCAAGGCGTTCGGTCTGCTGATGGCGCTGGTGGTCTCCGCACTGGTGATCAACTGGGCGATGATTAGCCTCGCGCACCTCAAGTTCCGCAAGGCCAAGGTCGCAGAAGGCGTCCAGCCCAAGTTCAAGGCGTTCTGGTATCCCTTCGGCAACTATCTCTGCCTCGCGTTCATGGCTGGCATTCTGGTGATCATGTATATGACCCCCGATTTCCGCATCTCGGTCGAACTGATCCCCGCCTGGCTGGTGGTACTGGGCATTGGCTTTGTCATCAAGCGCAAAGGACAAGCCCAAAGCAAGGTCGCAGCCAATCTGGGTTAATGCCCGAATCTAGCGACATCAATGCAAAACGCCGATCACATGATCGGCGTTTTTTTATTGCGCGCAGCACGACTAGCAGCCGTAGCCCTCAGGAAGGCAGCTCTTGCCTTTGATCTTGCCGATGCTCCGGGCTGTTGACGCAACACTCATCGCGGAAAAAAGCGATGATCTCCTCCAACACCGCGTATTGAGAGACGCAAAGCAGGGTGCGACTCTCCCGGTTTTGCTTCACCAGCCCCACCGAGACCAGCGCCGCGATATGGTGGCTGAGGGTGGAAGCGGGGATCGCCAGCTGCTTTTGCAGCTCCCCCACCGGCAGCCCCTGCTCTCCCGCCTTGACCAGATGCTTGAAGATAAACAGCCGGGTCGGATGACCCAGCTCTTTCAATGCCTTGGCGACCTCTTCCAGTTGCATCTCTGCTCCCTCCACGAATGTGATATTTCGATAATACCAGAAATATCTTGACCGGCCATTCATTTCGATTATTTTGGAAATATAGAAACCAAGTGAGGATACGACAATGAATGAGTGGTTAACCATGCTGACCGATGCAGCCCAGATGTTCCTGTTTCTGGCTGTCGAGCTGTCGGTGCTGTTTCTGGTCATTAGCGCCGGGGTCAGCCTGATCCGCCAGAAGATCCCCGACGAGAAGATCCAGCGGATGCTGGGGGCGAGACATGGCAAGGGCTATCTGCTCTCGGCCCTGCTCGGTGCCGTCACCCCCTTTTGCAGCTGCTCCACCATCCCCATGCTGAGAGGGCTGCTCTCGGCCAAGGCTGGCTTTGGCCCCACCCCACCTTCCTGTTTATTTCGCCACTGCTGAACCCCATCATCGTCGGCTTGATGTGGGCCACCTTCGGCTGGAAAGTGACCCTGCTCTACGCCGTGATCGCCGCCAGCGTCTCCGTCATGGCGAGCATGCTGCTCGACAGATTGAGATTCGAGCGCCATGTCATCGACCCCAAAGAGGCCACCCCCTCTTGCGGTAGCGGCTGTGGCCCGGCGACCCGCACCACCACTCAAGCACATTGCAGTGACAACCAACGCAGTGCCATTCGCGCAATCAAACCCCTCAACGGGTCAGCGTGCTGCCCGGCACCGCAACCAGAGATGGCAGAACAGGCCACCCTCTCCTGCTGCGGCGATGGCACGGCAACCCTGACCAGAGCACCACAGCTCCCCACCGCCTGGGTCAAAGCTCGCCTCGATGCCTGGCAGCAATTCAAAGCGGTATTGCCCTTCCTGCTGCTGGGGGTGCTTATCGGCTCGTTTATTTACGGTTTTATTCCGGCCGAGTGGATCGCCGCCCATGCTGGTGCCGACAACCCGCTGGCCATCCCCTTCAGTGCCATCGTCGGGATCCCGCTCTACATCCGTGCCGAGGCCGTGATCCCGCTGGCGTCGGTACTACTGGGTAAAGGGATGGGAATGGGCGCCGTCATGGCGCTGATCATCGGCAGTGCCGGAGCCAGCCTGACCGAGGTGATCCTGCTCAAATCCATGTTCAGAACCCCGATGATTGTGGCCTTCCTTACCGTGATCCTCGGCATGGCGATCCTGATGGGCTACCTGACGCAACTGCTGTTTTAAGTCGCCCATCTTTAAACAGGCAAAATGCCAAAGCAGCCGAGTGTGAAACCATCAGGCTTCCCATAGACAAAACGCCGATCAACTGATCGGCGTTTTATCTATTCCGTACGGCAATCAATTTGAGACCGCCAAAGGATGAGGGGTTTGCTGCTCTCCGGGCCATGTGACTTGGCCTGCCACCCCTCGCCAAACCATGGTGTAAAAATGTGAGACCCATCCCGTCCCCACGCAGTAGCACAAGAGTTAATGTGCAACAACACAATAAATGAACATCCTCTGCCATACTCAAACGAAGTATTCCGTTACGCCGAAACCGGAGCCTGATCATGGTAACCAGCTCGCTTCACACCACAGATACCGAGGTTGAATTTGCCGACGATATCCAGTTGGTATCGACGACCGACCTCAAAGGGGACATCACCTACGCCAATCCGGCGTTTTGTCAGGTGGCAGGCTATCGCTTGGAAGAGATGTTGGGGCAGCATCACAATCTGGTGCGCCACCCCGACATGCCCAAGGCAGCGTTTGCCGATCTCTGGGCCCACCTGCAGGCAGGCAAACCATGGCGAGGCATGGTAAAAAATCGCTGCAAAGATGGTCGCTATTATTGGGTTGATGCCTATGTCACCCCGATCTATGAAGATGGCAAGATGGTCGGTTACCAATCCGTCCGCTGCCGTCCCGCCGCAGAGCACAAAGCGCGTGCCAGCAAGATGTACAAAACCCTTAAAGCCCGTGAAACCGGCTCTGCCATTCACATGGGCCTGCGTCAACTCACACCGGCCATGATGACCATACCTCTGCTGCTCGTCAGCGTGATCAGCGCGCTCTGGCTGCTCTCACCGCTGCAGGCGCTCTGGGTCATCATTCCTCTCTTGGCAGCCATCTGGTTCAATCGTCACCCTCTCTTCCTCACACCGCGATTCTTGCAGCAGCTCGAGCAGGATTACGACAGCATCAGCCGCCTTATCTTCTCGGGGGATGCCCCCCACAGCATTGCCGATTTCCATATCAAGCTCGGGCAAGCGAAGATCCGTACCGTACTCGGCAGGGTGGATGACACCACCGCGTCGCTCAATGCCATGGCCAATGACCTGCGCGGCTCCGCCTCGCTGGCCAGCCAGGATATCTCTTCGCAAGACACGCAGATCCAGCAGATTGCCACCGCCGTCACCCAGATGGCTTGGTAATCCCCCCGAAAAACTGAGGTGCTCATAAGTAGAATTTTCTCGTATCTTGAACGCAGGAGGTTCTACATGAAAACATCACGCTTTAGCGATGCACAGATCATCGCCATCCTCAAGCAGGCCGAGTCTGGTTCACCCGTCCCTGAGCTCTGCCGTGAGCATGGCATCAGCTCCGCCACCTTCTACAAGTGGCGCTCCAAATTCGGTGGCATGGATGCCTCTCTCATGGCGCGCCTCAAAGAGCTGGAAGAGGAAAATCGTCGCCTTAAGAAGATGTATGCCGAGGAGCGCCTAAAGGCTGAGATCATCTCCGAGGCGATGGCAAAAAAGTGGTGACGCCATCTGCCCGCAGGGAGATGGCGACCAAGGCTGTGGCTCATTACGCCATTTCTATCCGTCTGGCTTGCCAGGTGTTCAAGGTGAGCGAGGGTTGCTACCGTTATCAGCCCGTGCTGGCTGATGAAAACCAGGAGATTGCCGACTGGCTACTGCGCCTCACCGCCAACCAGCGCAACTGGGGTTTCGGACTGTGCTTCCTGTACCTGCGTAACGTCAAAGGCTTTGGCTGGAACCACAAGCGGGTCTACCGGATCTATCGGGCGCTAGAGCTCAATCTGCGGATAAAACCCAAGAAGCGGCTAGTACGCGCCAAGCCGGAGCCGTTGGCAGTCCCTGACCAACCGAATCACTGTTGGTCGATGGACTTTATGCATGACCAGCTCAGCGATGGTCGTTCGGTGCGGTTGTTTAATGTGATCGATGACTTCAATCGCGAAGCACTGTGCATCGAGGTGGATTTTTCCTTGCCTGCCTCGCGAGTCAAACGGGTGCTGGAGCAGGTCATCGAGTGGCGGGGCAAACCAGCCGCAATCCGCTGTGATAATGGTCCGGAATACATCAGCGAAGAGCTCAAGCAATGGGCGCAGCAGAAGAGGATTGCGCTGAGGTATATCCAGCCAGGCAACCCGCAGCAGAATGCCTACATAGAGCGATTTAACCGCACTGTGCGTTACGACTGGTTGGGCCATTACCTGTTTGAGTCACTGAATGAGTTACAGGAATTTGCCACGAACTGGCTGTGGGTTTATAACCATGAGCGGCCCAATATGGCGCTGGGCGGCTACACGCCGAAACAGCGCTTGGCACAGGCCGCATGACCTCTACTTTTGAGTGCTCCAAAAAATGGGGGGATTACC
>NZ_JBFODS010000042.1:0-46241 GCF_040908445.1 Aeromonas sp. R10-2
ATGATCAAACTCTTCAATTTAAGTTTGGTTGCTTCGAAAAGCGGCTCAATGAATTGCTGAAATAAACTGTTCGACTTCTTATTGCTAAGAAATCGTCTTGGTCACTTCACCAGACATTGAAAATCAAAAATTGTTTTTGATGTTCGATGCTGTGAGTGCCCACACAGATTGCTTGATTCAAATTGTTAAAGAGCGATGCAACAGTGTGTTGCTGCGGGAGTGGCATTCTACTCAACCGCCTTCTCGAGTCAAGCCTTATTTGCAAAGGCTTTTCGAGGTTATCGACGAGGTTGTTTGCGTTGCCGCTTGCTCTGTCGATAGAGGCGCATTATAGGGAACAGATTCTTTCTGGCAACCCCTTATCTGCAATAAAATTGCAAAAAAGGGCACTTTTTTAGTTATTCATATCCAACCACAGCTTTTATACAAACTTATCCACAGAAACACCCTTCTGGTTGCTAGAATGGCCGAAAACAAGGAGGCCAAGATGGACTTGCGACTGAGACCCTATAAGGGAACACGCCCGCAACTGGGCAAACGGGTGTATGTAGATCCCTGCGCGACACTGGTGGGCGATATCGAACTGGCCGATGATGCCAGCATCTGGCCCATGGTGGCGGCACGGGGGGATGTGAACCATATCCGCATCGGCGCCCGCAGCAATATTCAGGACGGCACTGTGCTGCACCTGACTCGCAAGAGCGCCAGCAACCCGACCGGCTATCCGCTGCTGATCGGTGAGGATGTCACGGTCGGTCACAAGGCGATGCTGCACGGCTGCACCATCGGCAACCGGGTGCTGGTCGGTATGGGTGCCATTCTGCTTGATGGCGTCGTGGTTGAAGATGATGTGATGATCGGCGCAGGTTCGCTGGTACCACCGGGCAAGCGACTCGAATCGGGCTTTCTATATATAGGTAATCCCGTCAAACAGGCTCGTCCGCTCAAACCCGCCGAGGTCGCCTTCCTCAAAACCTCGGCGGACAACTATGTCCTGCTCAAGGATGAGTATCTGCAAGAGACCTGATAGAGCTGCCAGAAACAGGAAGCCCGGCATGATACCGGGCTTCGCTTCTTATATAGCTATATAGCAGTGCAAAACGGCTGACCGGAGATCAGTGGGCCTGATCCCAGTTGTCGCCGGTGCCCGCCTCCACCACCAGCGGCACATCCAGTTCAGCTGCGGCAGACATCTTCTCCTTGATGATGGCGATGTACTCCTCCAGCTTCTCTTCGCGGATCTCGAACACCAGTTCATCGTGTACCTGCATCAGCATGCGGATCGACTCATCTTCAATCCCGCGGATCCAGCTGTCCACGTTGATCATAGCGCGCTTGATGATATCGGCAGCCGAACCCTGCATGGGCGCGTTGATGGCGGCCCGTTCGGCAGCCTTGCGCAGACCGGCGTTACGCGACTTGATATCCGGCAGATATAAACGACGGCCAAACAGGGTTTCGACATAACCCTGAGCTTCCGCCTGCTGGCGGGTACGCTCCATATACTCCAGCACGCCCGGGTAGCGTTCGAAGTAGAGATCCATGTACTTCTGCGCCTCGGCACGGCCGATACCCAACTGCTTGGCCAGACCAAAGGCACTCATGCCGTAGATGAGGCCAAAGTTGATCGCCTTGGCGCTGCGGCGCATGTCGCTGGTGACCGCATCGAGCGCTACACCGAACACCTCGGCGGCGGTCGCCTTGTGGATGTCCTTGCCCTCGGCGAAGGCAGTCAGCAGACCCTTGTCACCGGAGAGATGCGCCATGATACGCAGCTCGATCTGGGAGTAGTCCGCCGCCACCAGCTTGTAACCGGCGCACGGGATGAAGGCCTGCCGAATGCGGCGCCCCTGTTCGTTGCGTACCGGGATGTTCTGCAGGTTGGGATCGGTGGAGGAGAGCCGACCGGTCGCCGCCACCGCCTGATGATAGGAGGTGTGCACCCGTCCGGTCTGCGGCTTGATCATCAGCGGCAGCTTGTCGGTGTAGGTGGACTTGAGCTTGGCCAACCCACGGTGCTCCATCAGGAGGCGCGGCAGCTCATAGGTCTCAGCCAGCTCGGCCAGCACCTCTTCCGCAGTGGATGGCGCACCCTTGGGGGTCTTTTTGATGATCGGCAGCCCCAGCTTGGTGAAGAGGATCTCCCCCAGTTGCTTGGGCGAGGAGAGATTGAACTCCTGCCCGGCCAGCTCGTGAGCCTGTTTTTCCAGCTCTGCCAGACGCACTTCGATCTCCTGACTCTGCTGATGCAGCAGCTTGGGCTCGATGGTGGTGCCGAGCAACTCCATCCGCGCCAGCACTGGCAGCAGGGGCAGTTCGATCTCGCTGAATACCTTGGCGAGACCCGGCACGGCCTCCAGCTGACCCCACAGGGTCTGGTGCAGACGTAGGGTGATGTCGGCATCTTCCGCCGCATAGGGGGCCGCCTGCTCCAGCTCGATCTGGTTGAAGGTGAGCTGTTTCACCCCTTTGCCCGCGATATCTTCAAACGAGATGGTCTCGACTCCGAGATAACGCTTGGCCAGCGAATCCATATCGTGACGGCTGGCGGTGGAGTTGAGCACATAGGACTCGAGCATAGTGTCGTAGGCAATGCCCTGCAGGTCGATGTCATGGTTAAGCAGCACGTTGCGGTCGTACTTGAGGTTCTGCCCCACCTTGAGACGGGTCGGATCTTCCAGCAGCGGCTTGAGCTTGCCCAACACCACGGCCTCGCTCAGCTGTACCGGTGCCCCCAGATAGTCGTGGCCAAACGGCACATAAGCAGCCTTGCCCGGCTCAACCGCGAAGGAGACGCCAACAATCCGTGCCTCCATATAGTCGAGACTGGTGGTTTCGGTATCGAAGGCAAACAACGGTGCCGCTTTCAGCTGTTCCAGCCAACCGTCAAGCTCGGCTTCGTCCAGAATGCAGCGGTAATCGGTTTCGATGGCGGCAACCGGAGCTGCGCTCTCATCGCCAGCTTCATCCTGTCCGGCGCTCTCGCTGCCCTCTTCACCACCGGACTCCAGCTCCTTGATCAGGTTGCGCAGCTCGTATTCGCGATAGACCGCCAGCAGGGACTCCTTGTCGACCGGCTTGAGCAACAACTCTTCCAGACTCTGTTCCAGCTCGACATCGGTCTTGATGGTCGCCAGTCGATAGGAGAGACGAACCTGCTCCTCCTGCTCGCGGAACTTGTCGGCGAACGCCTTGGAGCCACGGAAGCCGAGCGCAGCTACCTTGTCGAGGTTGGCGGCAATCTCGTCGATACTGCCAATCCCCTGCAGCAAGGCCAGTGCAGTCTTTTCACCGACGCCGGTCATGCCGGGAATGTTGTCGACCTTGTCCCCCATCAGAGCCAGATAGTCGATGATGAGCTCAGGCGGTACGCCAAACTTCTCGATCACCCCTTCCCGATCGGTCTTCACATCTTTCATGGTGTCGATCAGGGTGACATGGTCGGAGACCAGCTGCGCCATATCCTTGTCACCGGTGCTGATCAGTACCGGCAGCTGCTTCTCGGTCGCCTGGCGTGCCAGGGTGCCGATCACGTCGTCGGCTTCAACCCCTTCCACCATCAGGAAGGGGAAGCCCATCGCCTTGATCATCTGGTGGATTGGAGCGACCTGGCTGCGCAGATCGTCCGGCATGCTGGCGCGGGTCGCCTTGTACTCGGGATAGATGTCGTCGCGGAAGGTCTTGCCCTTGGCATCAAACACCACGGCCACATGACAGTCAGGATATTGCTTGCGCAGGCTGCGCATCATGTTGGCCATGACACGGACGGCGCCGCTCGGCAAACCGGTCGATGTGCGCAGATCAGCCTGCTGGGAGGCGAAGAAGGCGCGGTAAAGATAAGAGGAGCCGTCGACCAGAATAAGGGGGTTGCTAGGGGCCATGAAATCGTCCTGCCAGAGATAAACAGCCGCTAGGATGCCACAGGGCCCCCCTCACACCAAGGGGCGCAGCAACAGCACACAGCGCCTGATAAAGGGACTCAATCTGTGGATAACTCTGTGTTCAAAAATGGGGCGCATCAGAGCGCACAGTGATAAAACTGTGCATAAGAATATAAAAACTCATTAAAAACAATGTATTGAGATCGTAAAAACCGATCGCAAGACAGTTGAAATGATCTCGATCAATGTGGAAAAAGATTTAAGGGAGTAGGTACGGCAGGATCCAAAACGAAACAATCCTAGCACAGCAAGATGACTTGACCAGCGGAGGGCGAGCGATAACCATACAAAAGTACAACAATCCATCCTGGCTCACATTTTCAACAACGAGGAGTTTGCCATGAAAAAAGTGGCCGTGATTTTGAGTGGCTGCGGTGTCTTTGACGGGGCCGAAATCCACGAGGCCGTCATCAGCCTGCTGGCGTTGGCCCGTCAGGGATCCGCCGTCCAGTGCTTCGCCCCGAACGTGGCGCAGCTCCATGTCATCAACCACCTGACCGGTGAAGTGAGCGAGGGAGAGAGCCGCAATGTGCTGGTCGAAGCGGCCCGCATCTGTCGTGGCCAGATAAAGGATGTGGCCGAGCTGGATGCGGCCGATTACGACGCGCTGCTGGTGCCCGGCGGCTTTGGCGCGGCCAAAAACCTGTGCGACTTCGCTATCAAAGGAGCCGAGTGCCAGATCCAGCCCGATGTGCTGAAAGCGTGCCAGAGCTTTGCCAACGCCAACAAACCGGCCGCCTATATCTGCATCGCACCCGCCATGATCCCGCTGATCTATGGTGCCGGGACGCTGGCGACCATCGGCCATGACGAGGGTACCGCCAACGCCATCGAGGCGATGGGGGGCAGCCATCTCAACTGCCCGGTCAACGAATTCGTGGTGGATCAGGAGCGCAAGGTGATCTCCACCCCCGCCTACATGCTGGCCAACAACATAGTCGAAGCGGCAAACGGCATCGAGAAGACAGTCAAGCAACTGCTGGCGCTGTAATTCCCATCCCGCCAAAAACAGACGGGCCGCTCATGGAGCGGCCCGTTTTCAATTCTGCCTGAAGGCGATGAATTAGATGGTTTCGCCCATCTGATCCATTTTACCCAGCAGGGCACGCAGACGCTCCTGCCATGCAGTGTGCTCGTTGCGCAGCTGATGGTTCTCGTCTTGCAGCTTGCTGTTCTGCTCTTTCAGCTCGTCCAGCTCCATCTTCAGCAGGGAGATGTTGTCGACGGCGGATTGTACTTTGGATTCGAGTTGCTCAAGGACTTCTAGTGACATATGCATACCTGTTTGTTCAATTGCGATGCCCCACAGAGGGCGATTCAAGCGCGTGAAGCCAGCATACCCCGAGCGCATCGGCACAAACAAGCCAGTGCGCTGTAAAATGCGCCTTCCATAGATGTATTGTCTAAATATGCGTCTATTTTTCTCGCATCCTGCGCCCGAGCCGCGACAACACACTGAACCGTGCGTAAAAGACCCCGCCGCCCGCGCATCATTTGCACCCTCTCGACGGAATCGCCGTTATCCATGCAAGGCGATATAAGCCCCCAGCAACAGACAGGCGACCACATACATCAGCAGGCCGTAGAGCAGGTTCCAGCGCAGGATCAGCCCGGCACTGAGGTTGTAGCGGGAGGCCAGCGCCAGATTGGATCCGGAGAGCGGACTGGTGCCAGTAGCAAGCCCCCATCCCAGCAGGAAACACATGCCGAGCAGGCTGGGATCCGGCGCCAGCGGCCAGAGCAGTGGCGCCAGCCCGGAGATACTGATGAGCGGATGCACCCCGACGATGGCTACCAGTAGTATCAGCAGCAGAGTGAGGGATGCTTCGAGCCAGCCAAAGTGATTGAACAGCGGCAGGCCGTGACCGGCACCGAGATCGATGACCGACAGCGCACTGTTGATACCTGCCGCCAGCAAACCGGCCCCCAGAAACAGCACCAGCTGACCGCCGATGGCGGGAAAGCGTTCCACCACCTGCCGTTTGAGGGCCGCCTTGCGCCCGGCCCTCGGCATAAAGAGCAGCGCCAGCAGCGGGGCCACCAGCGCGATCACCGCCAGAATGCCGAGCTGGGGCCAGATCTGCTTGATGAGCAGTACCAGCAGCGCCAGCGTGACCGGCAACCCTAGGGTCTGCAGCCGCAGCGGATAACCGGCAAAGTCGGCTACCCCGATCCGCTCCACCTGCCAGGCAGTCAACCCCATCGCCAGCAAGGCGGCGAGGATCCCGAACGGCAGAATATGGGAGAGCTGCAAG
Source organism: Aeromonas sp. R10-2 (assembly GCF_040908445.1). Classification (NCBI taxonomy): domain Bacteria; kingdom Pseudomonadati; phylum Pseudomonadota; class Gammaproteobacteria; order Aeromonadales; family Aeromonadaceae; genus Aeromonas; species Aeromonas sp. R10-2. Next base: position 6,197 of record NZ_JBFODS010000042.1, read on the forward strand.
CCCGGCGCATAGGTGAGCGCCACCGCCATGGCGACAAAGAAGGGTGACCAGAAGGCGGCGGCACAGAAGATCCGGCTCAGCACCATCACCTGACGCCGCTCCAGGGTACCATTGCGCTCCAGCCGATCGCCGATGATAAAGAGTACCGAGAGGTTGATGACCGCCCCCAGCAGATTGAGGCTGGCCATGGTGCTCCACAGCCCCTTTCGCCCGGTCCAGGAGGTGGTGCCGGTCAAGAGACCCGAGGTGGCGAGGTTGAGGGTGCTCACCGCGGCAAACATGGTGAGCATATTGATGTTGGGCAGCAGCCAGTCACCGGCGGTGAGGGTCGCTCCCCGCCACCAGGAGAAGAAGAGCAGCAACAGCGCCGCGCCATACAAGGCCAGCGCCTGCCGCTTGGCGGCCCCCACCAGCCAGGGCCAGGTGAGCAGTGACGCCCCCCAGGCCGCAATGGCCGCAGGCCAGGGGGAGAGTCCCAGATAGAGATGAAGCAGGTTGAGCAGCCACATCCCCAAAATCAGATAACCCGACCAACGTTTGGCCATCGACTACTCCGGCCGGGAGATCAGAGACACTGATCCATATCCAGTGAAGGCTTGTCGCACTCCGGACGGCCGACGATCTTGGCGGGTACGCCAGCGACCGTGGTATGAGGCGGCACCGGGTTGATCACCACGCTGCCCGCACCGATTTTGGCACCCACGCCCACTTCGATATTGCCGAGCACCTTGGCGCCCGCCCCTATCATCACCCCTTCGCGGATCTTGGGATGGCGATCGCCGCTCTCCTTGCCGGTACCGCCGAGGGTCACGCTCTGCAGGATGGAGACATCATCTTCAATTACCGCCGTCTCGCCGACCACTATGCCGGTAGCGTGGTCAAACATGATCCCCTTGCCGATACGGGCGGCCGGGTGCACATCCACCCCGAACACCACCGAGATCTGGTTTTGCAGATAGAGGGCCAGCGAGCGGCGCCCTTGGCGCCACAGCCAGTTGGCGACCCGATAGCCCTGCAGGGCATGGAACCCCTTGAGATAGAGCAGCGGAGTGGAGAAGAGGTCGACCGCCGGATCGCGCTCCTGCACGGCGCAGATGTCGGCCGCCACTACCGCCAGCAGCTCGGGCTCGCTGCGCAGGGCCAGCTCGATCACCTCGCGCAGGGCGATGGCGGGCATGGTGGCGCTGTCGAGTTTGTTGGCCAGCTGGAAGCTGAGGGCCGAACGCAGATTCTTGTGATTTAGAATGGTGGAGTGGAAGAAGCTGGCCAGCATCGGCTCCTGGGCCGCCATGCACTCCGCTTCTTGCTGAATTTTGTGCCAGGTTTTGGCAACCAGTTCATCCATGTTGCAGCCTACTGTTGTTCTGGGTGAGGGCTCTGTTGTTCTTTTGTCAGCACCGAGATGGGGTCCATATGGATGATGACATCCATCCGCTCGAATGCCTGGCGGACCGCCAGTTCGGCTTCATCGGCGATCTGATGGGCCTTGACCAGGGGGATCTGATCATCCAGTTCCAGATGCAACTGTACGAATCGGGTCGGCCCGGATTGACGGGTGCGCAGGTCATGTACGCCGTGTACACCTTCTACGGCACAGCAGAGCGCCATTATTCTCGCTTGTTCTTCCGCTGGCAACTGACGATCGAGCAGGGCCTGCACCGACTCGTAGCCGATGTGTCCCGCCCCCCACAACAGGAATAGCCCGATCAGGATGGCAAACAGGCCGTCGGCCCAGTACCACCCCTGCCCCGCCAGCACCAGCGCCAGCAAGACACCGGCATTGAGCAGCAGATCGGAACGGTAGTGCAGCATGTCGGCCTTGATGGCCACACTGTTGGTCTTGCGAATAACGAAACTCTGGAAGCTGACCAGCAGCAGGGTCAGCACGATGGATCCGCCGCTGACCCAGAGACCCGCTTCCAGCCGCAGGATAGGCGCCTGATTGAGCAGGGATGAAATTCCGTGCATCACCAGCAGCAGGGCGGAGCCGGAGATAAAGGCCGACTGGATGAGGCCCGCCAGCGACTCCGCCTTGCCGTGACCGAAACGGTGTTCGTCATCGGCTGGGGCCAGCGCATAGCGAATGGCCAGCAGGTTGATGATGGAGGCACTCACATCCATGAAGGAGTCGGTCAGCGACGCCAGCAGGGTCGACGAATCGGTCATCAGCCAGGCGATCAGTTTGCCGATGATCAGCAAGGTAGCGGTGGTGACCGCCGCTATGCTGGCAAAGGTCACCCAACGAGAATATTGTTGATGGCTCAAAACCGGCTTTCCTCTGGCGATGAAAAACTTATTATACCCTGACCCCGGCGTCAGTTTGGCGCGAAAATCTGCGGAATAACACCAGATGAACAGAATACTCCTGGTCGACGACGATCTTGAATTGACCCAACTGCTCACCGAAATTCTGACCCTGGAGGGATTTCAGGTCACGGTCGCCGAGGATGGTGAAGAGGGGCTGCAACGGCTGGCGGAGCAGAGCTTCAATCTGGTGCTGCTCGATGTGATGATGCCCAAGCTCAACGGCTTCGCCATGCTGGCCAAGCTGCGCAAGACCCATGAAACACCGGTACTGATGCTGACCGCCCGTGGCGACAGCCAGGATCGGGTCAACGGTCTTGAGGCGGGGGCCGACGACTATCTGGCCAAACCGTTCGATGATCGGGAGCTGCTGGCCCGGGTACGCGCCATCCTGCGCCGTACCCAGAGCGCCCCGCCCCAGCGTGGCAACTCCTCCGACGAAGTCAGCTTTATGGACATAGTGCTGCAACCCGGCCTGCAGCAGGCACGCTGCGGTGAGCAGCTGCTGGAGCTGACCGCCACCGAGTTCGGCCTGCTGGAGTGCCTGCTGCGCAATCCCGGCCAGATCGTCAGCAAGAGTCACCTCTCCGAGCAGGTGCTCGGCAAGAAGCTGGAACCCTTCGATCGGGCCATCGACATGCACCTGAGCAACCTGCGCAAGAAGCTGCCGGACCGCACCGATGGCCAGCCACGCTTCAAAACCGTACGGGGGCGCGGGTACCTGTGGCTAGAGCAAGAATAGAGCGCATCAACTCCCTCAACGGGATCTCGACCCACATCTTCCTCTGGTTCTGGTTCATGCTGCTGGTGATGCTGGCCGCCGTGATCAGCCTGCCGACCCTGGATCCCCGTAACCAGATCCCGCTGCCGACCCACGAAGTCGCGCGGATGCAGAACAACGTGCAGGCCCTGCTCAACGCCGCCGAGCCGGATCAGGATTTCGATCTGGCCAAGGCGATGGACAAGATCGCCATGCTGCCGGTGGACAACGTCTACCTGCGCGACGAGAAGGGGCAGATCCAGTCCACCACCCATCCGCGCAAGTTCGTGGTGCGCTTTATGGTGGATGCAGATGACCCGGCCAATCCCATGCTGGGCAACGAGGATCGCAAGGCGATCGCCGGCCCCTTCCTGATGGAGCACCACGGTCATCGCTATCACGTCTATTTCGGCCTCAATGCCGAGAACCCCTATCTGTTCCTGTTCATTCAGGTGCTGGATCACCCGATCCGCATTCTGGGCATCTCGATGCTGGTCAGCACCCCGCTCTGCCTGCTGCTCGCCTGGCGGCTGACCCGCCCCATCCTGCAGTTGCAAAAATCGGTCTCCCAACTGGCGGCTGGCAATCTGGAGGTACAGATCCCCAACCTGGGACGGGGCGACGAGATTGGCCAGCTGGCGGATAACGTCAGCCGCATGGTGGAGACGCTCAAGAGCATGATCCAGAAGCAGAAACAGCTGCTTTCCGATATCTCCCACGAACTGCGCAGCCCCCTCACCCGGATGCAACTGGCGCAGGCGCTGATCCGCCGCAAACAGGGTGACAGCGCCGAGCTGGCGCGGATCGAATCGGAGATCGGACGGCTGGACAAGCTGATCGGCGATCTGCTGGATCTGTCGCGAGTACAGCAGCATGTTGAGGCCCCCATCGTGCAGCCGCTGGCCGACCTGCTGGAGCCCATCCTCGAAGATGCCATGTTCGAGGCAAACCAGAGCGGCAAGCAGCTCAGACTGCCGCCACTGCCCGCAGAGTCGATCCAGATGTGGCCCGAGCTGTTGGCCCGGGCGGTGGAGAACCCCCTGCGCAACGCCCTCAAATATGCCCGCGAGTTCATCAAGGTGGACTGGTATCGGGAGGGACTGGAGTGGGTGATGACCATTCGGGATGACGGCCCCGGGGTGCCAGACGAGCAGCAGGCGCTGCTGTTCCAGCCCTTCTTCCGGGTCGATGACGCCCGTAACGCCAAAACTGGCGGCACCGGGCTGGGGCTGGCCATCGCCTCGGAGGCGATCCAGCGCCACGGCGGTACCATTGCGGCCAGCAACAATCACCCGACCGGGCTGACCATCACCATCCGCTTGCCCATCGCCTGATCCTTTTCATCCGGACGGGCGCTGGGTATGCTGGCGCCCCTTCTTGGCTTTACATCTCTTTGCAGGAGCTCGTCATGCTCGATATCGTCCTCTACCAGCCGGAAATTCCGCCCAACACCGGCAATATCATCCGGCTCTGCGCCAATACCGGTTACCGGCTCCATCTAATCGAGCCGCTGGGATTTGAGTGGGATGACAAGCGGGTAAAGCGGGCGGGACTCGACTATCACGAATTTGCCGAGGTGAAGCGCTGGCCGAGCTATGAGGCTTTTCTGGCTGCCGTGGCACCCAAGCGGGTGTTTGCCTGCACCACCAAGGGGCGCACCGCGCACTCGGCAGCACAATATGCCCTTGGCGACGCCCTGCTGTTTGGCCCGGAGAGTCGCGGCCTGCCCATCGAGATCATCGAGAGCCTGCCATTCGAGCAACGGCTGCGCATCCCTATGGTGCCCCAGAGCCGCAGCATGAACCTATCCAACGCGGTGTCTGTCTTTGTCTACGAGAGCTGGCGCCAGCTCGGCTACGACGGTGCCATGTAAGTGCCACCGATGATCAGTGGCGGGCGTCGAGCAGATGCCCGCTGCGCTCCAGCCGCCAGCAAGTGACCCCCAGCGACAGACCGCGCCCCACCATCAGCGCCGCCATCGCCGCCCATAGCGCGGCCACGCCCCACGACTGACAGAGCCACCAGATCGGGAAGAAGCCGCCAAACGCGGCCAGCAACATGCTGTTGCGCATCTCCCGCGCCCGGGTCGCCCCGATAAATACGCCATCCAGCAGGAAGCACCAGACCGCCAGCAAGGGCATGGCGATCAGCCAGGGAAGCTGACGATTTGCCTCCGCCACCACAACCGGAATGTCGGTGATATAGCCGATAAGGTGGGCACCAAAGAGGGCAAACACCAGGGTAAAACCACTGGCGATGAGGGCGGCCCAGCCCAGATTGAGCACAATGGCCTCCCGCAGTTTCTGCCGATCCTGCTGACCGATGGCTCGTCCTACCATGGCCTCCACCGCATAGGCAAAACCATCGAGCCCGTAGGAGATGAGCATCAGGAAGTTGAGCAACACCGCATTGGCGGCCACCGCCACATCCCCCAGTCGTGCCCCTTGCAGAGTCATGAAGGCGAAACAGAGCTGCAAACAGAGGGAGCGCAGGAAGATATCGCGGTTGAGGCCGAGCAACCGCACCATGGGCGCAAGCTGCCGCCAGCGCTGCCAACCATCCTGCCACACCGTCGGTGCCAGTTGCCGCAGTTGACGGCGTACCAGCCAGATGCCGACTGCCAGCGCGCAGTAGTCCGCCATGACCGAGGCCGCCGCCACACCCCGTACCTGCCAGCCGAGCCCCAGCACAAACAGGGCATCGAGCGCCATGTTGACCAGATTGGTGAGGATCAACATCACCATGGGGCTGCGGGCATCCTGCATCCCCAACAGCCAGCCCATGACCACCAGATTGCAGAGCGCCGCCGGGGCGCTCCAGATCCGCACCGCCACATATTGGCCCGCATAAAGCTGCACCTCGGGCGAGCCGCCACTCAGGGCGATCAGTCGTGGCAACAGGGGGAAGAGCAACAACAGCAGCGCCAGGCCAAGAACAATAGCCAGCCCCAGTGCCCGCAGCAGGGTATCAAGCTGGGCACGACCGTCGGCGGCGCCGTGCGCCTGCGCCGTCAGGCCGGTGGTCGACATCCGCAAGAAGCCGAGCAGCCAGAAAATGAGGTTGATCAGGGTTGCACCGACCGAGACGCCCCCCAGAAACCAGGCCTGACCGAGATGACCGATCACCCAGGTGTCCACCAGCCCCAGCAAGGGGGTGGTGATATTGGAGAAAACCATGGGCAGGGCGAGCGCAAAGACAGCGCGGTGGCGAGAGGGATCTCGCCACCAGGGGGCAACAGCTGGGGTCACGCTCAGTGACCTGCCAACTTCAGGATGCGGGCGAAGTCAGAGAGCATGGTGGCCATCTGCACCCGGGGCACCTGACCCGGCGCCACCTGCGGGCGGAATACCGCCTGCAGCTTGCCCTTGGGATTGATGAGCACGATGGAGGCGGAGTGATCGATCAGGTAATCCTTCTCCCCCTGATTGGCGATGGAGTAGATCAGCCCCAGATTGCGCACGAACGGGAACAGCTTGTCGTGGGGGGCAGTGGCCGCCTTGAACTCGGGATTGAAGAAGGCGGTATAGGTCTTGAGACGTGGAATATCATCACGCTGGGGATCCGCCGAGATAAACACCACCTGACTGTCGGGCGCAATCTTCTTCAGTTGGTCATAGACGGAACGCATATCTGCCAGGGTGGTGGGGCAAATATCGGGGCAGAAGGTGTAACCGACAAACAGGAAGGTCCAGTGCCCCTTAAGGTTGGCAGGAGTGAACGGCTGGTTGTCCGCATCGGTAAAGGCGAAATCATTGATGTCCCGCCCCGCCGGATAATAATCGGCCTGTTCCGGCTGCTCTGGCTGCGTGGCGTAGAACACCAGGATCAGGCAGGCTGTCAGCAGCAGAAAGAGCAGGGGATAGCGGAGCTTCATCATAACAAGAGACCCTTTCAGTTCGAGGCAGATGGCCAGCAGTGACCGGACAAGAGGGGGGCATTGTACCCCAGCGAGCCGCCAAGGTGGTTCAACCTTGTGCAACGCCCTGTCAGGAGTCGACCATTTGGCATAATTAATCGCCAATCTCAGCCATAAAAAAACCGGCCCCCTCGGGTGCCGGTTATGGGTGGATTTTTTTGTCTCTTCTGCTCAGGGGCGAGCGTTACGCCCCTGCTGCAACATCTTGCCGATGGCCCGCACGCCGATGGGAATCACGGGGGCCAGCCAGCCCTCTTCCCCCTGGCGATCGCCGTGACCCCGTTTGAACAGCAATACCAGACGCACCACCTTCTCTTTCGGACATCCCAGCCAGAGCGTCCAGTGCGAACCACGATGGTGCAGCCAGAGACCGTAAAACCAGGTCATCCGGCTACCTTTGACAAAACGGGTGATTGACGATTCCGCTGGCGCAGCCCCAGCCTCTGAATCCCATGGCGATCTTGATGCCATACCAGTCCTCCTTGACCGACAGGTCATGTTGCTTCGTCGGCCTGAACTGGGAACAGGCCCGTCACGACTATCTGCAACCATTACGAGTGGTCCCCTTTGCCTGACAAGGCTCGGGATCTCCCCACTCCCCCTTCATATCCCGTGAAGGTGTACTGCCCGATTCTCGTTGTTACCGGCCCTCCCGTCCTGCGCATTGCGATGGTCAGAGGGAGGCGCCAAGCCCTGTCTCGGCGACAGGGCACTGATCTGAGCATATATCTGAAATGGATGATTGGTAGCCGGTCGCGCAGGACAAAAATGCCGCCACCGATGATCTGTTTGATATGACAAGGAAAGTGCGCCAGAAACAGCACGGCCTCCCGAAGGAGGCCGTGTGGCAAACGCAGTTGGCGGGGATGATTACATCCAGTCGGCGTTGCGGATCACGCCGACGGCCAAACCCTCGATAGTAAGGTGCTGGCTGGAGAGATCCACCTCGATGGGGGAGAGCTCTTCGTTTTCCGGCAGTAGCCACACCTGGCTGCCCTTGCGCTGGAAGCGCTTTACGGTGACATCCTCATCGAGGCGAGCCACCACCACCTGACCGTTGCGCACCTCCTGAGTCTTGTGCACCGCCAGCAGGTCGCCATCCAGGATGCCGATGTTCTTCATGCTCATCCCCTGCACCCGTAGCAGAAAATCTGCCCGCGGATGGAACAGGGCGGGATCCACCTGGTAGTGGCTCTCGATATGCTCCTGCGCCAGGATAGGTTCACCGGCAGCCACCTTGCCAATCAGGGGCAGGCCGCTCTCTTCCAGCACCTCTTCCTCCTCTTCAAGCAGCAGGCGGATGCCGCGGGACGTGCCCGGCATGATCTCGATGACCCCTTTTTTGGCCAGGGCCTTCAGATGTTCTTCGGCCGCATTGGCCGACTTGAAACCAAGCTTCTGGGCAATCTCGGCGCGAGTCGGCGGCATGCCGGTTTCGCTCATATTCGCCTTGATCAACTCCAGCACTTCGGCCTGGCGGGGAGTAAGGGGTTTCATAGAATGGGTACCTGTCTTTTTATACAGCACACTGGCAGTATATACAGTGCAGTGACCAAGGCAAGGCAGAGCTGACATTTGTCGCGACAAACCGCTCATTTATCGCTGTTTTGATCCTGCGCAGCTGACTCATCGTACCTCTCGGCGACAAGGGGCCGCCGATTTGCTATGCTCACGCCGCATTTTTTTGGAGAGCAGACGCACATGTCCCTAGGACAGAAGATTTCCAGAGCCATCTTGCAATGGCCGGTCAGCGGCTTGGTCAATCACAAGAGCCTGCCGGAAAATCCCATCACAGAACTCAATCTGGATCCGGCCAGACCCATCGTCTACGCCCTGAAGACCAGTTCGATCACTGACCTGATGACCCTGCAGCAGTGCTGTGAGGATCTCGGTCTGCCCGGCCCCTTCACCCCGCTGGAGCTTAACGGCCAGCTGCTGCCGCGCTATGTCTGTCTGGATCGTCCGCCTCCCCTGTTTGGCAAACGCAGCAAACCGCTCCCCTTCCTGCAGGAGTTCCACCAGCTGCTGGATCTGCACAAGCAGGATCCCGAGCTGGATATCCAGGTGGTGCCCGTCACCCTGTTCTGGGGCCGCGCCCCGGGTCGGGAAGGCGAAGAGGCATCCGGCCTCAACATCATCAGCAGTCTGGCGCCGAACCGGCTGAAGAAAGCGCTCATCGTGATCCTCAAAGGTCGCGAGAATCTGGTGCGCTTCTCGCCGCCGCTCTCCCTGCGCTACATGGCGGACAAACATGGCACCGACGAAGGGATCGCCCACAAACTGGCGCGGGTGGCTCGTACCCATTTCAGCCGCCAGCAGCTGGCCGCCACCGGCCCGAAACTGCCGAACCGCCACCTGCTGTTCAAACAGCTGCTCGACTCCGAAGTGATCCAGCAGGCGATTGAAGAGGAGGCCCAGCGCGAAGGGATCAGCCTCGAGAAAGCCAAGAAGCGGGCTCACGGCTATATGGACGAGATCGCCTCCGACTTCTCCTACCGGCTGATCCGCCTTGGCGAGAGTTTCCTCGGCTGGCTGTGGAACAAGCTCTACCGCGGGCTCTCCGTCAACGGCGCCGAGAAGGTACGCCAGCTGGCACAGGAGGGGCACGAGATCGTCTACGTTCCCTGCCACCGCAGCCACATGGACTACCTGCTGCTCTCCTACGTCATCTATCACCAGGGGATGGTACCGCCCCATATCGCGGCGGGCATCAACCTCAACTTCTGGCCGGCTGGCCCGATTTTCCGCCACGGCGGCGCCTTCTTCATCCGCCGCACCTTCAAGGGCAACCCGCTCTACAGCACGGTATTTCGTGAATACCTCAACCTGCTGTTCGCCAAGGGTTACTCGGTGGAGTTCTTCACCGAGGGTGGCCGCTCCCGTACCGGTCGCCTGCTGCCACCCAAGACCGGCATGCTGGCGATGACCCTGCAGGCGATGATGCGCGGGCTGGACAGACCGGTCACTCTGGTGCCCGTCTATCTGGGTTACGAGCACGTGATGGAGGTGAACACCTACCACAACGAGCTCAAGGGCAGCCGCAAGGAGAAAGAGAGCTTCCTGCAAGTGCTCGGCATCCTGCGCAAGCTGCGCAACTACGGCCGCGGTTTCGTCAACTTCGGCGAACCGCTGACCCTCAACAGCTACCTGAGCGAGCATATTCCCGACTGGAAACAGCACATCGGGGAAGAGGAGCGTCCGGAGTGGATGGCGGGCACCGTCAACGAGCTGGCCGAGCTGCTGATGACTCGCATCAACGGCGCTGCCGCGGTCAATGGCCTGACCCTGAGCGCGCTGGCACTGCTGGCCGCCGAGCGTCACGCCCTGACCCGCGACGAACTGCAGGCCCAGCTCAACACCTATCTGGATCTGCTCAAGCAGGTGCCCTACAGCCCGCACAGCACCATGCCGGCCGAAGATGCCGCCACCCTGCTGGATCAGGCGATGGAGCTCAACAAGTTCGAGGTGAGCGAGGACAAGCTGGGCCAGATCATCAGTCTGGATCGCTATCAGGCGATCCTGCTGACCTACTACCGCAACAACATCCTCCACCTGTTCGCCATGCCCTCGCTGGTTGCGGCCCTGATCGAGCGCTGCGAAGGGATCTCCCACAGCGAGCTGCTGGCCCGTTGCATCGACATCTATCCGCTGCTCAAGACCGAGCTGTTCCTGCGCTACGAAGAGGATGAGCTGCCGGAGCTGGTCGATGCCCTGCTGGCAGAGCTGCAACGTCAGCAGCTGATCGAAGCGCGCGATGGCGGCTACTGGGTCAACCCGGCCAACCAGATGCGCCTGCTGCTGCTGGCGGAGAGCATTCAGGAGACCCTGCAGCGCTACGCCATCGTGCTGACCCGGGTGCTGGCCCAGCCCCATATCGAGGCGGAGCAGCTGGAAGCGGACGGCCTGATGATGGCAGAGCGCCTCGGCACTTTGCACGGCATCAACGCCCCCGAGTTCTTCGACCAGAAGCTGTTCAGCACCCTGATCCACACCCTGCGCAAGGAGGGTTACTTCTCCTCCGACTGCAAGCCGGATCTCGGCCGCTTCCTGGCTCTGGCCGATAACATAGTGCCGCTGCTGAGCAACAAGATCCGCCGTACCATTCAGGCGGGCAACCAGCTCTGATCTGCAACGCAAACAAAGAAGGCCGCATCATGCGGCCTTCTTTTTTATCTGAGTTTGCGCGGGAACAGGTCACGCCAGCAGGTAATCGAGCACCACGCCGATGAAGATCAGCGCCCCAACATAGTTGTTGTTGAGAAACGCCTTGAAGCAGGCTTCGCGTTCGCGCTCGCGGATCAGCCGCTGCTGGTAGACGAAGAGCACGCCAGCCCCCAGCAATCCCCAGTAATACCAGCCCCCCAGCGCCATCAGCTGGCCAACCACCAGCATGATCAGCAGGGTGCCCAGTTGCAACGCCCCGATGATCCGCTTGTCGTTGCGGCCAAACAGGATGGCGCTCGATTTGAGGCCGAGCTTGAGGTCATCGTCCCTATCCACCATGGCGTACTGGGTGTCATAGGCGATGGTCCAGAGCAGGTTGGCCAGGAAGAGCAGCCAGGCAACGAGGGGCAGAGCATTGGCCTGCGCCGCATAAGCCATGGGGATCGACCAGGAGAAGGCCAGCCCGAGCACAAACTGCGGGTTGGAGATGAGCCGCTTCATGAAGGGGTAGCAGACCGCCAGCAACAGAGCGATAAACGACAGGCTGATGGTGAGCGGGTTCATGGTCAGTACCAGGGCAAACGAGATGAGCGCCAGCACAAAGAAGAGCGCCAGCGCCTCGCGCGGATCGACCCTGCCGGTCGGCAGCGGACGCCCGGAGGTGCGTTTGACATGGCCATCGAAGTCGCGATCCGCATAGTCGTTGATGACGCAACCAGCCGAGCGCATCAGAAAAACGCCCACGGCAAAGACGATGAGGTTCCAGAGATTGGGGACACCCCCTGCCGCCAGCCAGAGCGCCCAGAGGGTGGGCCACAGCAGCAGCAGGGTACCGATGGGTTTGTCGATGCGAGCCAACTGCATATAGGCCAGCCCTCGCTCCTTGGTCAACAGATTCACTCCAGCTCCTTGTTACAAACGAGAGAAGGCAGAAACAGCTCGTGCACCAGCAGTGGCCACGGCCCCAGAAACAGGCGGGAGCGGCGCCCCCAGACCACGGCTGCCGGACAGCGGGGATTGGCGGCGATCTCGAAGCGCGCCACTTGCAGATGATCGCGCCGCGCCGGCTCGTGGCCGAATATCCGTTCGCCGAGCGGCTGCTCGCCAAGATCGGCCAGCCCGCTTCCCTCCAGCGCCACATCGGCAAACAGGGTCCAGCCCAGAACCGCCGGCCCCCGATCGCCGTGCAGGATCACCTCGCGGCAGATCCCGGCCGGGGTGGGCGCATCCACCAGCCACTGCTCATCGGCAGTGAGAGAGACCTGATGATTGCCAAGCCACTCGACCGAGAAGTGGCTGTTGTGCTGACGCAGCCGCCGGGTCATGGAGCCCGGCTCCAGCAACCAGGGGCGCAGCGAGGCCGGTAATTCACAACTTTCCGGAGCCAGCCAGCTACCCGAGAGCGTGAGGGGAACAGTCAACTCGGACTTCACAGCTTCACCATCCAGAGATTTCCGTGTTCAGGTTAAAATCCGGTTTATTATCCGTAAATCAATCGCGAAATGTAAGAACATCCGTGCTTGACGGCCCCGATGGCAGCATCAAAAATGGGGTATCTCTTGCTGATGAGCCATCTATATGAAGATCTTCAAAATTCTGCTGGTGTTGTTACTGAGCTGTGGCGCCCTGCAGCAGCAAGCTCTTGCTGAAGATGAGCCGCCCGCTGAGGGCGCAGAGGGGGCTGCCAAGCCTGGTTTCTCCTACCACGCGCTCGATCCCGACATCATCACCAACTACCTGAGTGATAGCAAAACCCTCGGTTATATCCGGGTCACGGTAGAGCTGATGGCGGAAAACGAAGCCGACCTCAAGTTGCTGGAGCAGCATGACCCGCTGATCCGCGATGCCATCATCCGTCTGATTGGCAGCAAAAATGCCGATCAAGTGAAGTCCCTGACCAACCGAGAAGAGCTGCGCAAGGAGTGCGAGACAACCGTCAACGAACTGCTGGTGAAAGAGACCGGCAAGAAAGCGGTGCGCGAGCTCATCTTCACCAAGTTCCTCTACCAGTAATCCCTCCCGAAACAATCGCTTATTGGCATATCGGCCAATAAGCGAGCTTTGCCGGTTTATTCGAAATGAAAATCGATTACAATACGGCCGTCAAGTCGTAGAGGTAGTCGTTATGGGCAGCAAAACCCTTTGTGAATGGCGCCGTCACGAGATCCCCACCGATCTCAAGGCGTTGCGCAAGATAGTCCGCAAACCCAAGTTTGTCTGCAGCAAGTGTGCCCGCAGTGCCAATGACAAGGGTTACCTCTGCCAGCCGCTGCGTTTGAAAGAGGAGTAACGCCCCTCCCTGTCAGGGCGTTATTGATCGGTCCACCCCTGACGCCCCTGTTCGAACAATCTGCGCGCCTGGGTATCATTCGGGCAAACGCCGCGATACTCCTCGCCTGAGCGGCCAGCCAGATAGAGGTGCTCGGGGCGGCAATACCATGCCAATCCCTTCTGATGTCCCTGCTTCCACAGTTCGGCATCTACCTTCTTGCCACACTGACCCTGATGGAACTCGACCCGCTCGGTGGTGAAGCCCAGCTTGCCATCCGCCTCCCCCACCTCACTCCACACCTTCTCGCAGGGATCATCGTTGGAGACACAGCCACCCAGCAGGGCAGCCAACAATATGATGGTGAGTCGCATAGTCATCCTTGAGCGTCATTTGGGCAGTTCATTCTACCCAGCGGCCCGCCCCTGACCAAGGACGAACGCTCAGCCGTGTGAGCGCGGCAAAAAAATCAGGCGGGCCCAAAGCCCGCCTGTTCGTTCAATGCCGTGGTTCACTGGTCATCGAAAGTGTCATCATCCTGCCAGCTTTCATCTTCCCACTGATCCAGCTCTTCTTCCCAGGAATCCGGCTCCCAATCATCATCAGAGGAGTCGTAATCCGGCTTGTGTCCACCCATCTTCACTCTCCTTGGATAGTTCACCCGCACTCCAATTTTATCCGGAATTGTCGGGCTCGCCAGTCAGAGAGAGTTCAAAGTTTGACCAGGGTGCGACCAGCGATCTGGCCTTGCGTGATGGCCTCGGCGGCCTCCACTACCTGCTCCAGCCCAATCTCGGTGACCACCTGTTCAAAGAAGCTGGCGGGCAGATCCCGTACCAATCGCTGCCACGCCAGTTGACGACGTTCAAACGGGCACATCACCGAATCGACCCCCTGCAACCGCACATTGCGCAGGATAAAGGGCATCACACTGGTAGGCAGATCAAAGCCGCCCGCCAACCCGCAGGCCGCCACAGCGCCGCCATAGTTCATCTGAGCCAGCAGCTTGGCCAGCACCTGACTGCCAACGGTATCGATGGCCCCGGCCCACAGCTGCTTCTCCAGCGGTTTGGCGGGCACCAGCAGTTCGCTGCGCGGCACGATGCGGCTGGCACCCAGTGCGGTCAGCATGGCGCCCTGCTCTTCGGGACGACCGGTCAGCGCCGCCACCTGATAGCCAAGGGCTGCCAGCAGGGCAACCGAGGTGGCCCCCACACCGCCTGCTGCACCAGTGACCAGCACCTCGCCGCTTGCGGGAGTAATACCCGCCTCTTCCAGTGCCAGCACGCAGAGCATGGCGGTGAGACCGGCGGTACCGATGCACATGGCCTGCCGTTCATCCAGCCCGGCGGGCAACGGCACCAGCCAGTCCCCTTTGACCCGCGCCTGTTCGGCCATGCCGCCCCAGTGCCCTTCGCCCACGCCCCAACCGGTCAGCACCACCTTGTCGCCGGGCTGATAGCGGCTGTCGGCAGATTCGAGCACTGTACCGGCGAAGTCGATACCGGGCACCAGTGGCCACTGGCGCACTATCTTGCCCTTGCCGGTGATGGCCAGCCCATCCTTGTAGTTGATCGAGCTGTAAGCGACCGCCACCCGCACTTCACCTTCCGGCAACTGGCTCTCGGCCAGCCGGGTCAGAGTCGGTACAGTCTTGCCGCCTTGGTTTTCCAGTAACAGAGCCTTGAACATGGTTGCCTCTTTGATGATGTGTGAAACGGGGATCAGCTGCTTTGACGCTTTTGCAGTTGAAAATCGAGAGCCAGAGTAGTGCCCATCACGGGCTCCCCGGCCAGTTGGCGCAGGATCAGCTCGGCAGCCTCCTGCCCCATTTTGCGATAGGGGATCCTGACCGAAGTAAGGGTCGGATAACAGGCGCGCGCCACATCCAGATCGTCAAATCCGGCGATGGCGAGTTTGCCCGGCACATTCAAATGGCGGCGCTGGCACTCGAACAGCACCCCGGCCGCCAGTTCGTCGTTAACGCAGATCAGCGCGTCCAGCTCGGGCCAGCGCAGCAGAAATTCACCCAGCATGGTGGCGCCGGTGCTGAAGCTGGGCCGCTCCGAGGTGTTGATGATGGCATCGGGGGAGAAGTAGTTGTCGAGCAGCGCCTTCTGCCAGCCCTGCATCCGCTGTTGCAGCATCCACTGCTCCTGACGGGCACAGAGAAAACCGATATTGCGGTAGCCCCGCTCGATCAGGTGGCGGGTGAGCTGATAACCGGCATCGAAGTTGGAGACCCCCACGTTCATGTCGATGGGGCTGCGGGCCATGGCACCCACTTCCACCACCGGCAGGCGGGAGGCTTTCAGGCGGGTACGGATCGTCTCGCCGGGATCGCCACCAAACAGCACCACCGCCGCCGGATTGTGCTGCAAAAAGCTGGTCAGCAGGCTCTCTTCCTGCTGTTTCAGATGCTGGGCATCCCCCAGCATGATCTGGTAACCCTCGTCGAGCAGGGTCTGTTGCAGGCCCGCGATCATCTCGCCACAGCCCGCTTCCGCCAGACTGGGGACGATCACTACGATGGTCTGGGAAGTCGCAGAGGCCAGCGCCCCGGCGGCCCGATTGGGGATATAGCCGAGCTCTTCCACCGCAGCTTCGATGCGCTCGCGCATTCTGTCGGAGACCATCTCCGGCGTGCGCAGGGCACGGGAAACCGTCATGGCCCCCACACCAGCCAGCTGGGCCACATCGTTGAGGGTCACCCGACCCGTGCTACGGCGCTTCTTTGCTTCTGACATCCATCCCATCCTCGACTTGCGGCTGCTCACTTTAAGGCAAAAGAGTGCCACTGACCATTTGCTCAAGGCCGATTCTACCCTCTTTCCCGGATCATGGGGGCAAGATGACTCCCGTTAATGGGTGAAGTGATAGCGCTATCACAGTTTGATGTTAGCGCTATCTGATAGCGCTAACTTTCGCGATCACCCTCACAGTTTCACCACCGCAAGATCGATAGATTGGCGCCATCTTAACTAGCCGGATCACCACCATGCTGACTCAACTGCTGACCGAGGATGTCATCCGCATCGAACCCGCAGCCCGCGACTGGCGCCAAGCCATCGAACTGGCGACGGCGCCCCTGCTGGCCAATGGCACCATCGAGCCCTCCTACGTGGCAGCACTGTTTAGCTCTCATGAAGAGCTCGGCCCCTACTACGTGCTGGGCCCCGGTCTGGCGATGCCCCATGCCCGCCCCGAAGACGGCGTCAACCGGCTGGGTCTGGGGCTGACCGTCATCAAGCAGGGGGTCAACTTCGATTCCGAGGGCAACGACCCGATCCGGCTGCTGATCACCCTGGCCGCCAGCGACAGCGACTCCCACGTGGAGACCATCGCCCAGCTGGCCGAGCTGTTTATGAATGAAGAGGACGTGGCGGCCATCATCGCGGCCGACACCAAAGACGACATCCTGCGCATTCTGGCGCGCTACTGATCTGCGCCACGGCGCACCTGACAGAGGAAGAGACAATGAAAATTCTGGTTGTATGCGGTCACGGTCTGGGCACCAGCCTGATGATGGAGATGAGCATCAAGAGCATCCTGAAAGAGCTGGCGGTCACCGCCGAAGTGGATCACCGCGATCTGGCCTCCGCCGGTAGTGAAAGCGCCGAGATCTTTGTCGCCACCCGCGACATCGCCGAGCAGTTACAGAGCATGGGCGTCAACGGCCGTCTGGTGGCCCTCGACAACATGGTCGACAAGGCCGCGATGAAAGAGAAGCTCGCCACCGCACTGCGCGAACTGGGCGCCCTCTAAGGATCCTCCATGCGGCCTGCGGGCCGCATCTTCCGTTGCCAGGAGCTGACCATGGAATTTTTCAACTTTCTGATGTTTGACGTGCTGTCCGAGCCCGCCGTGCTGGTCGGCCTGATCGCGCTTATCGGCCTGATTGCCCAGAAGAAACCGGTGACCGAGTGCATCAAGGGCACGGTCAAGACCATCATGGGTTTCGTCATTCTGGGGGCCGGTGCCACTCTGGTGATCAACTCGCTGGGTGACTTTGCCGTCATCTTCCAGCACGCCTTCGGCATCAAGGGGGTCGTCCCCAACAACGAAGCCATCGTCTCCATCGCCCAGACCTCGTTTGGCAAGGAGATGGCGATGATCATGTTCTTCGCCATGCTGGTGAATATCCTGATCGCCCGTCTGACCCCGTGGAAATTCATCTTCCTGACCGGTCACCACACCCTGTTCATGTCGATGATGGTAGCCGTAATCCTCTCCGCCGGTGGCATGAGCGGCGTGCCGCTGATCGCGGTGGGCAGTCTGGTGGTCGGTGTCGCCATGGTCTTCTTCCCGGCCATCGCCCACCCCTTCATGAAGCAGATCACCGGCTCCGATGACGTGGCGCTGGGCCACTTCTCCACCTGCTCCTACGTGCTCTCCGCCCTGATCGGCGCCAAGTTCGGCAACAAGGCCCACAGCTGCGAAGATGTGCAGGTACCGAAGAGCTTGCTGTTCCTGCGCGATACCCCGGTGGCCATCTCCTTCACCATGGGCATCATCTTCCTGGTGACCTCCGCCTTCGCCGGCCCAGAGTTTGTCTCCAGCGTCGCCAAGGGCAAGCACTGGTTCATGTTCTCCCTGATGCAGTCCATCACCTTCGCCGCCGGTGTCTACGTCATCCTGCAGGGTGTGCGGATGGTCATCGCCGAGATCGTACCGGCCTTCAAGGGGATCTCCGACAAGCTGGTGCCGAACGCCAAGCCGGCACTCGACTGCCCAATCGTCTTCCCCTATGCCCCCAACGCCGTGCTGATCGGCTTCCTGTCGAGCTTTGCCGCCGGTCTGGTGGGGATGGCGCTGCTCTACGCCATGGGCCTGACCGTCATCATCCCGGGCGTGGTACCGCACTTCTTCGTCGGCGCCGCTGCCGGGGTCTTCGGCAACGCCACCGGTGGTCGTCGCGGCGCGATTTTGGGCTCCTTCGCCAACGGCCTGCTGCTGCTCACCATTCTGCCGGTGTTCTTGCTGCCGGTGCTGGGCGACCTCGGCTTCGCCAACACCACCTTCAGCGACTCCGACTTCGGTGTGGTCGGCATCCTGCTGGGGCTGATCGTTCGCTAATCCCGGCCACCGCCAAAAACAAAACGGAGCGCATCGCGCTCCGTTTTTTTATGGTAGGCCATCGATGATGGATGGCGGGCTGTATGAAAGGCTGACACTCAGTCGTTCTCCAGCGCAGCCAGGCTGTGAGAGAGGGTGCGCGCCAGCGCACCCTGATTGCGCAGCACCACGGCGCGGGCCTGCTCGCCCATCTCGCGGCGGGTGCTCTCGTCGGCAAACAGCTGGCTCACCTGCTCGCCCAGCTCGGCGGCATCGGCCACGATGGCGGCGCCCCCCTGAGCCACCAGCTGGCGGGTAATGTCGCTGAAGTTGAAATAGGCGGGCCCCGTCAGGCAGGGCTTGCCGAGGGCTGCCGGTTCCAGCAGGTTGTGACCGCCGATCTTCACCAGACTGCCGCCGACAAAGGCCACATCGGCCGCCGCCAGCATCAGCGGCAGCTCGCCCATGGTATCGCCGAGATAGACCTTATCCCCGGCACTCACCGCAGCACCATCAGTGCGCCGCACGCAGCCATAAGGGGCGCACAGCTCGGCCACCCGATCGAACCGCTCGGGGTGGCGCGGCACCAGAATGAGCAGCGCGTCGGGATGGCGTTTGAGCAGCAGATCGAAGGCGGCCAGCACCTGCTCGTCCTCACCCAGATGGGTGCTGGCGGCGATCCAGACCGGCCGCTCGGCGCCCAGCAGCTGGCGCAGGGCACGCCCCTTGGTCTGCACCTCGGCACCAAACTGGATATCGAACTTGATGGAGCCGGTCACCGCCAGCCGCGAACGATCGATGCCGAGGCGGGCGAAGCGGTCGGCATCATCCTGATGCTGACAGAGCAGATGGGTCAGCGGCCGGCTCAGGGCGTCGAAGGCGCCGTGGAAGCGGGCATAACGCTGGCAAGAACGCTCGGAAAGGCGGGCGTTGATGATGGTCACCGGCAGATGGCGCGCCTCGCAGGCCGCCAGCCAGTTCGGCCACAACTCGGTCTCCATCACCCAGAGCGCGCGCGGCTTGAAGGTGTCGAGAAAGGCGGCAATGGCCCAGGGATAGTCGAGCGGCGCGTAGCGATGGATCACCAGATCCCCCAGCTTGGCAGCCTGATCGGCGCCGGTGCGGGTGGTAGTGGTGAGCAGGATCGGTAGATCGGGCCGCTCCGCCTTGAGGGCGCGAATGAGCGGCGTGATGGCCAGCGTCTCCCCCACGCTCACCGCATGGATCCAGAGCGGCGCCTCCTGTCCGGTGGCGGGCAGCCGCCCGAGATGCTCGGCCCAGCGCTTGCCAAAGCCGGGCTTGCCTTTCTTAGGCTTGTAGAGGGCCAGCAGCGCCAGCGGCAATCCCAGATGGATCAGCAGGTTGTAGAGCAGGCGGTAGGGCATCTTACTGACTCTGCTCCAGCTTCTTGCAGGCATCGACCACCTGCTCCGGCGCCAGGTCGATCAGGCACTTGAGATGGCCGAACTTGCAGGTGCGCTTGAAGCAGGGGCGACACTCGATGTCGGTGTGAACGATCTCGACCCGATCCGCCAGCGGCGGGGTGTAGAGCGGCGAAGTGGAGCCATAGACGCCCACCAGCGGCCGGTTGAGGGCGGCGGCGATGTGCATCAGGCCGGAGTCGTTGGAGATGACCCGGCTGGCCAGCGCCATCAGATCGATCGCCTCGTGCAGGCTGGTCTTGCCCGCCAGCACGTGGCAGTTGGGGCGAGTCAGCAGATTGACCCGATCCCGGATGGTATTGGCCACCGGCACATCCTTGTTGGAACCGAAGATCCACACCTGCCACCCCTCGTCCAGATGCTGCTGGGCCACCACGGCGTAGTGCCCTTCAGGCCAGCGCTTGGCCGGGCCAAACTCGGCACCGGGGCAGAGCACCAGCACCGGGCGGGCGCGATCCAGCCCCAGCCGCTCCAGCGCCTTGCTCTGGTTGACCAGATCGACGTGCAGAGAGGGGTGCGGAATGGTCGGAATATCGGCCCGGCTCTTCATCTGCACCTTGGGATAAGCGAGCGCCAGATAGCCCTCCACCATCAGCGGGAAGGCGGATTTGTTGCTGCGCATATCGTTGAGCAGGCCGAAGCGGTGCTCCCCTTTCCAGCCGGTACGCACCGGAATGCGGGCAAACCAGGGGATCAGCGCCGACTTCATGGAGTTGGGTTGAACGATGGCCTGATCGTACTTCTCGGCCGCCAGTTGTTTGCCGAGGCGGCGGCGCGCCACCAGCTTGAAGTCACCGTGGCCGAGGGGCATGGTGATCGCCTTGTCCACCTCCGGCATCCGCTCCAGCAGGGCGCAGCACCAGGCGGGGGCCATCACGTGCAGTTCGCTCTCGGGATGGTTGGCCTTGATCGCCTTGTAGAGACTCTGGGACATCACCATATCGCCGACCCAGGAGGGGCCGATCACCAATATTTTCATTACGCGTCTTCTCTCGGGTCTGGCCCGGCGGTTAATCATCACTGGGCGAGATTATGCCCCAAGAATGGTCGGATAAATAACAGAAGATCCTTGGCAAACGCTGCCGTCACCCCATTTTTCCAGCAGTGCCCCGCTTCCAACCGGACGAGACGAGACAGGCAAACAGCTGATAGAAACGGGCAATGGCGGCTCTCTCTTTGACCCGTTTTTCCGTTAGAATGGCCCATCAATACGCATTCGACCCGCCAGCCGGGCAATAACCGTGAGCCCACATTCGTGAAAAAACCGACTCTGGCTGCCGTTCTGATCGTCAAGAATGAAGCCGACAACCTGCGCAAGTGCCTCGCCTCCCTCGACGGACTGGTGGACGAGATCGTCATTCTGGACTCCGGCAGTCAGGACGAGACCCCGGCCATCGCCGCCGAGTTTGGCGCACGCTTCTTCGTCAACGCCAAGTGGCCGGGCTTTGGCAAACAGCGCCGACTGGCCCAGTCCCACGTGCAGTCCGACTGGGTGCTGTGGCTGGATGCCGACGAGCGGCTCACCCCCGAGCTGAAAACCGCCATCGCCAACGTGATGGCCAATCCGGCCAGCGATACCATCTACTCGATCCCGCGCCTCTCCTGGGTGTTTGGCCGCTTTATCCGCCACAGCGGCTGGTATCCGGATCGGGTGCTGCGTCTCTATCCCAAGGCGCTCACCAGCTACAACGAGGCGCTGGTTCACGAAAAGGTAGAAGTGCGGGCCAACATGAAGATCGTCAACATTCATGGCGACCTGCTCCACTTCACCTATCGGGATCTGGAGCACTATCTGGTGAAATCGGCCGGTTATGCCCGCGCCTGGGCCGATCAGCGCACCGCCCGCGGCAAGAAGGGCTCCCTCAGTCAGGGGCTGATTCACGCGGTCGGCTGCTTCCTCAAGATGTACCTGCTCAAAGCGGGCTTCCTCGACGGCAAGCAGGGGCTGCTGCTGGCGATCCTCTCCGCCCACTCCACCTTCGTCAAATACGCCGACCTCTGGGTGCGCCAGCAGCCGCAGCAGCCGGAATAACCGTCATACGAAACAGGGCCCCGCGGGGCCCTGTTTACATTGCTGCATGGGTTACTTGCGCCAGAAGGGCGCCGCCCAGCGGGCCATCACCGGCACCATGGTCTTGGGATCGAGCTGGCTCATATCCTCAGGATGGTCGCTATCCTCCGGCGGGCTGAAGGCGAGGTGACGCCCTTCGCTGTTAAGGGGCTTCCAGCGCAGCGGAGTAGCGGAGCGGCGCATCGGGAAGAAACCGATAGTCGGCACATCGAGCGCACCGGCGATATGGAGCGGGCCGGTACTGCCAGCGATAAACAGGGCTGCGTTGGCCAGCACCTGACAGAACATCGGCAGACCATCGCTGGAGCGGTAGATCCAGCCGTTGCCACCGTGGGCCAGCAACTCGGCCGCCAGCTGTTCGGCCATCTTCTCCTCGCCCGGGCCGGCGGTCAGCACGCACTGCAGCTCGGGGCAGGCCTGATTGAGCTTGATGATGATGCGGGCATACTGCTCGATGGAGAGGTTGTTGGCAGACCCACCGCTACCGGCATGCACCATCAGCCAGGGGCGGCTGGCATCGAGCTTGAGCTTGAGTGCCAACTGCTCGCGCACCTGTAGCAGGGTCTCGTCATCGAACTGCAGGAAGGGGGTCTTGGGCTCCACCACGGCCACCTGCTGATCGGCCAGGAAGCGGCGGATCAGCTCCAGATTGTACTCGGATTCCGGCTTCTGGGAGCGGGAGCGGCGCTGCACCAGACGCTGGTTGTAGAGCACCTGCGCCAGCTTGGTCGCCGGGGCCAGCCGGTAAGGGATATGCGCCTTCCACACCAGCATGGCGTTGCGGGAGTTGGAGAAGAGGCAGATGGACGCGTCGAACGCCGCCGCCTTGATCCGCGCCAGCAGCGCTCGCTGTTGCTCCTTGTCGGCCCGCACGCCCGGATCGATGATAACCTCGTCAATCCAGGGGCAGAGCCGGGCCAGCGGCGCCGTGTAGGCCGGAACCAGGGCAGTCACATGACACTCCATGGAGCCTTTGAGCATGGCGAAGCTAGGCCACGCCAGCATGAAGTCACCAATCTTGTCATTGCGAACGACCAGAATACGTTTCATAAAAAATCCCTTTGCTCCCTGTCACCAATGCAAGGAGGCTTGATGCGCGATGGCGTATTCTTGCCTGATGCACTGCTATTCTCAAGCGACGACCTTATAATGCGACCAAATTTCCAGGTTGCAGGACCGCAAAGATGACTACCAGGGTAATTTATCCCGGGACTTTTGATCCCGTTACCAATGGCCACGCCGATCTCATCGGCCGGGCCGCCAAGCTGTTTGACGAGGTGGTGGTCGGTGTCGCCAACAGCCCGAGCAAGCGCCCGCTGTTCGATCTGGCAGAACGTGTCCAGCTTGTCCAGCAAGTGACCAGCCAGCTTCCCAACGTCAAGGTGGTGGGCTTCTCCGGTCTGCTGGTCGATTTTGCCAAAGAGCATCAGGCTAACGTGCTGATCCGCGGCCTGCGCGCCGTCTCCGACTTCGAGTACGAGTTCCAGCTGGCCAACATGAACCGCCGCCTGATGCCCACGCTTGAGAGCGTCTTCCTCACCCCGGCGGAGGAGAACTCCTTTATCTCCTCCACTCTGGTGAAAGAGGTGGCGCTGCACGGTGGCGACATTCGTCAGTTTGTCGATCCCGTGGTGGCCCAAGCCATCGCAGCCAAACAGCAACAGCGCTAATTCCTCCCCTGATGGCAGAAACGACAAGGGCTACCCACGGGTAGCCCTTGTCGTATCTCTATCGCATGGAGAGGTCAGCCTGCTTGCCGGTTACTGACGGGAAAACCGCTCATTCATCTCCTGCACCAGCAGATCGAGCCACTCGTAGCGGCGCCGATACATGGCCCGCTTCTTGGAGGCGATCTCCTCCAGCGGCTTGCGCGGCTGGGCTTGCAGAGCGACGAAGTTGGCATCCACATCCCGGGCGTCGAACTCCTGCCACAACTCGTCGTAATCGGCCTGCAGGTTGGCTTTCTGCTTGCTGCTGTAGCGCTTGGCCTGAAACACATGGGCCCGCTTGCGAACCGCCAGCACCTCTGCCGCCCCCATGCTCTGCGCCAGTTGCAGCACCAGTTGCACCAGCAGGGATTTGGGCCGCAGGCCATGTCCCTCTTTGGTCAGCTCGCGCACCCGATCCTGGGCATTGTCGACCGCAGGCTCCGGCCCCTGCATGGAGCCGATCATCAGAATCAAACGATCCACGCTGCCCGCCAGCGAAAAGGCGCAGCTGTAGAGGCGCTGTCCCTCGCCGTTGACGATGGAGAGCGCCAGCTCGGCCTCGCGGCGGAAGGTGCCATCGTGACGCAACAGAATGCGGCAGCCGCTCTGGGGATAGTGCCCAAGTTCGATCCCCTCGCCCAGATAGAGGGGGTCGATCAGCTGCGGGTAGCACTCCAGCAGCAAACGGTAGTGATTTTCCAGCATCTCGGCCCGCTCACGGGCGCTGGCACAGGCGAAGCGATAGGGGCGCATCGGCTTGTCGAGCAGCTCGGGATAGACCGCTGGCAGCGCCTTGAGCGAGTCGCACTGAAACAGGCTGAAGACCCGGCTCAGCGACTTGCGATAGAGCAGGCTGCGCAACACGAACTTGCCGCGATTGAAGGTTTTCCGGTCACATCCCTCGGGGTAGAGGAAGCGGGCCATGGATTTTGCGCAATAGCGCTCCTGCCGGGATAAATATTCCCAGTCTATTGATTTAACTGTCATTTTTATATTCTCAAACCGCCTGAACGGTCGGGATACTAGTGACAGCTGTGCAAATCTTCAACAGAGTGGAAATACGCTGTTACAACTTCCCCCGGATCGGGGCAAAAAGTGCGCTCAGCGCTGGCAATGACTGCAAAAAACCGTGGTGCGCTGGCCCATTCTTGTCTCGGTCAGCAGGGTATGACAGTGGAAACAGGGCTGACCGCCACGGCCATAAACCTGCAACTGCTGCACGAAATAGCCCGGCTTGCCATCGGCACTGGTGAAATCCTTGAGAGTGGTGCCGCCCTGGCGAATCGCCTCGGCCAACACCCGCTTGATCTCGGCCACCAGGGTTCCCAGCCGCTCGGCGCTGATATTACCCGCCGCCCGTTTGGGGTGAATGCCGGCAGCATAGAGCGCCTCGTTGGCGTAGATGTTGCCCACCCCGACCACCACCTGATTGTCCATCAGGAACTGTTTGATGGCGGTGCTGCGTCCCTTGGCACGCTCACGCAGGTAATCAGCACTGAAGGCATCGGTGAGCGGCTCGGGCCCCAGCTTGGCGAGCAGCGCATGGGCTTCGGCCGGTTCCCGGGTCCAAAGCAGGGCGCCGAAGCGGCGCGGATCGTTGAGCCGCAGCAGCTTGCCATTCTCCAGCTCGATATCCACGTGGTCGTGCTTCTCGGCCGGGGTGCCGATATCCAGTACACGCAGGCTGCCGGACATCCCCAGATGAAGGATGGCGGTGCCGAAATCGGTCTCCAGCAGCAGGTATTTGGCACGGCGACGCACCCGATGGATGGTGAGGTCCACCAGCTCCTGAATCTCACCGGGGATCGGCCAGCGCAGGCGGCCATCCCGCACCACCACGCGCGTCACCTTGATACCGGTAAGCCAGGGGGAGATCCCCTGACGACTGACTTCAACTTCTGGCAATTCGGGCATTGGCACCTCGCAAGGAAAAGGAACTCAGGGGGCAGGACGCAGCAGATCGCGATACTGTTCGGCAGTGAGGGCGAGCCAGAGACCGGACGGCAGCTGGGCGCCATATTGGCCGCTGTTCTGATAGAGGCCGATCTCGACCGGATCGCTCTGGCCGGCAATCCACACCTTGATGGTCACCGGGGTACCGCGCACCATCTCGCCGGGGGGCAGCAACCAGCTCTGCCAGCGTGCCAGACGGGCATCCAGCTGAGCAGTGTCGAGCCCCAAATCCGGCACGCTGCGCCAGCCCTGACCGATCCGCTCAATCTGCCAACTAGGCCCCTGCCAAGTGAGCACCACGGCCGCATCCGGCAACAAGGGGCGAGCCCGCTTGGCGCTGTTCTCCTGCTGGGCAGTCTCCATACGATGCAACAGGGTGATCACGATCAGCACCACCACAATGATCACGTTATTCCAGCCTTTGCGGCTCAATTTGAACATGGCAAGCCTCCCTTTGAACCGGCAGTGTACTGAATTCGGCGCATAAAAAAACCCGGCACGAAGCCGGGTTTTTGGGAATGCAGCATCAAGTAATTACTTGATTTTGCCTTCCTTGTAGATCACATGCTGACGAACAACGGGATCAAACTTTTTGATCTCCATTTTTTCGGGCATGGTGCGCTTGTTTTTGGTAGTGGTATAGAAGTGACCAGTACCGGCGCTGGAGTTCAGGCGAATTTTCTCGCGAATACCTTTAGCCATGATCTAATTCCTTATACCTTAACACCGCTGGCGCGCAGTTCAGCCAGAACCACTTCAACGCCACGCTTGTCGATGATACGCATGCCTTTTGCGGATACGCGCAGGCTTACGAAGCGTTTTTCACTCTCAACCCAGAAACGGTGAGTGTGCAGGTTCGGCAGGAAACGACGCTTGGTGGCGTTGTTAGCGTGCGAACGGTTGTTACCAACTGCCGGGCGCTTGCCGGTTACTTGGCATACTCTAGACATGTCAGTCTCTCCAAATCTTACTTCATTGCTCGAGCAAATATCTGCCCCGCTGGCCTTCGATTGCGGGGCAAACAGAAGGCGGCATTTTATACAGCATCCGTGATCAAAGATCAACTAATACGGTGCCAGAGCACAGTTATAGCCAACCGCGCTCGGCAAAAGAAACCGTGATGCCATCACCGATCACCAAGTGATCCAGCACTCTGATATCGATCAGGGCCAAAGCGGCCGTGATCCGATCCGTGATCTGGCGGTCGGCCCTGCTGGGCTCGGCGACGCCGGACGGGTGATTATGCGCCAGAATCACCGCGGCTGCATTATGTTTGAGCGCGATCTGCACGATTTCTCTTGGCCAGACGCTCGCCGAATCGATTGTGCCGAAAAAAAGCTCAACAAATTGAATGACTCTGTGCTGATTGTCGAGCAACAGCAGGGCAAACACCTCGCGCGGCCGATCCCGCAACTGGGCCTGCAGATAGTCGCGGGTCAGCTGGGGCGAGGTGAGGGCATCGCCCCGTTGCAACTGCTCGGCCAGATGGCGTCTGGCCATCTCCAGCACCGCCTGCAACTGGGCATATTTGGCCGGGCCAAGGCCGTGCGCCTCGCAGAATGCCCGTTGATCCGCCCCCAGCAAGCTGCGCAAAGAGCCGAATTGATTCAATAGATTACGTGAAAGATCCACTGCACTCAGGCCATTGACGCCGGTGCGCAGAAAGATGGCGAGCAACTCGGCATCGGAGAGCGCCGCAGGCCCCTGACGCAGCAACTTCTCTCTGGGGCGTTCATCTTCCGGCCACTCTTTGATGCTCATTTGTCTCTCCCTCATCCCTGTTGAGAAAAAACATAGCAAAAAATTGCGCGCGCCCGACCACACCCCTTGATGCCAACCCCTGTCGTCATCCATTGCCTGTGGTATCTTAGCCGACCAGTCAGAATGAGCCGGATAGAGAAACAGCAGATGAGATTGGCCGATAAACGCATCCTGTTGGGTGTCAGTGGCGGGATCGCCGCCTACAAGAGTGCCGAGCTGGTACGCCGCCTGAAAGATCAGGGCGCCGAAGTGCGGGTGGTGATGACCCGCTCCGCCAAGGAGTTCATCACCCCGCTGACCCTGCAGGCGGTCTCCGGTCATCCGGTGGCCTACAGCCTGCTGGATCCCTCTGCCGAGGCAGGCATGGGTCATATCGAGCTGGCCAAGTGGGCCGATCTGGTACTGATCGCCCCCGCCAGCGCCAACCTGATGGCGCGGATGGCTGCAGGCATGGCCGACGAACTGCTGACCACCCTCTGTCTGGCCACTCCGGCGCCCATCGCGCTGGCACCTGCCATGAACCAGCAGATGTATCTCAACGCCGCGACCCAGGCCAACCTCAAGACCCTGGCCAGCCGCGGCATTCTGCTGTGGGGGCCGGATGCCGGCAGCCAGGCCTGTGGCGATGTGGGCCCGGGCCGGATGCTGGATCCTCTCGAACTGGTGGAGCGGTGCTGCCGGCAGCTGGCCGCCGAACCCTTGCTGGCAGGCGTCAAGCTGCTGCTGACCGCCGGCCCGACCCGCGAGGCGCTCGATCCGGTGCGCTACATCAGCAACCACAGCTCCGGCAAGATGGGCTACGCCATCGCTCGCGCCGCCCGTGAGGCGGGTGCCGAAGTGACGCTGGTGAGCGGCCCGGTGACGCTGGCTACGCCTGCTGGCGTGACCCGTGTCGATGTGGAGAGCGCCGAGCAGATGCATCAGGCGGTGATGAGCCGGGTCGGCGAGTGCGACCTCTTCATCGGCTGCGCCGCGGTAGCCGACTACCGTCCCGAACAGGTCGCCAGCCAGAAGATCAAGAAGACCGGCGACAACGACCAGATGGTGGTGAAGCTGGTGAAAAACCCCGACATCATCGCGGCCGTCGGTGCCCTTTCAGACAAACCCTTCACCGTCGGATTTGCCGCCGAAACCGTGGATGTGGAACAATACGCCCTCGACAAGTTGCAGCGTAAGCGGCTGGACATGATCGCCGCCAACGATGTGTCCCGCGAGGGGCAAGGCTTCAACGCCGATGACAACGCCCTGACCGTGTTCTGGCAAGGGGGCCAGGCCCCGCTGCCGCTGGCCGACAAGCTGACGCTGGCCCGTCACCTGATCGCCCTGATTGCCCGCCACTACCGGCACTGAGCGTCCCGAAAGAACAAGACTCACGGCGCCCCGCCCTTGCCAAGAGGGGCGCCAATACAAGATCCAACTGAAAAAGCGATTCATGACTACACAAAT
The DNA here is from genome assembly GCF_040908445.1 of Aeromonas sp. R10-2. Classification (NCBI taxonomy): domain Bacteria; kingdom Pseudomonadati; phylum Pseudomonadota; class Gammaproteobacteria; order Aeromonadales; family Aeromonadaceae; genus Aeromonas; species Aeromonas sp. R10-2. The sequence continues at coordinate 35,047 of NZ_JBFODS010000042.1, forward strand.
TGAACTGAAGATTCTGGATGCCCGTATCGGTACCGAGTTCCCGCTGCCCGCCTACGCCACACCGGGCTCTGCCGGCATGGATCTGCGCGCACTGCTGGATGCGCCGCTGACTCTGGCTCCGGGTGATACCACCCTGGTGCCGACCGGTCTGGCCATTCACATCCAGGATCCGGGTCTATGTGCCACCATTCTGCCCCGCTCCGGCCTCGGCCATAAGCACGGCATCGTGCTGGGCAACCTGGTCGGTCTGATCGATTCCGATTACCAGGGTCAGCTGATGGTTTCAGTCTGGAACCGCGGCAAGGATGAGTTCACCATGCAACCCGGCGAGCGCATCGCCCAGCTGGTGATCATGCCGGTAGTTCAGGCCAGCTTCCAACTGGTCGATGAGTTCAATCAGAGCGAACGGGGTGAAGGCGGTTTTGGTTCTTCTGGTCGCCAATAACAGACCACACCAGCCCGATGGGCGGTGCCTAATAATAGAATCAAGCCATTGTTTTTTTAGGGGAATCCATGGCAAGCAGTAATCAGAAACAGAGTCGGCGCGATCAGATCCTGCAGGCGCTCGCCCATATGCTGGAAACCAGTCCGGGTCAGCGTATCACCACGGCCCGTCTGGCGGCCGAGGTCGGCGTCTCTGAAGCAGCCCTCTATCGACATTTTCCCAGCAAGGCGCGGATGTTCGAGGGGCTGATCGACTTTATCGAGGATTCCCTGCTGTCACGGGTCAATCTGATCATGGCGGAAGAGAAGGACACCATGGCACGCTGCCACCACATCCTGCAGCTGCTGCTGGTGTTCGCCGAGCGCAATCCCGGCATCACCCGTATCCTCAACGGCGACGCCCTGCTGGGTGAGCACGATCGGCTGCGGGATCGCATCAGCATCCTGTTCGACAAGCTGGAAACCCAGATCAAGCAGGTGCTGCGCGAAAAGCGGCTACGCGAGGGTCAAGGCTTCCAGCTCGACGAGACCATGCTGGCCAATCTGCTGCTGGCCTACACCGAAGGCCGCATCAGCCAGTTCGTGCGCTCCGAGTTCAAGCTCAAGCCCACCGCCGGTTTCGAAGATCAGTGGCAATTTATCCGCAGCCAACTGCTGCAGAGCTGATGTTTTTTTCGCATCATTCAGCAAAAAGAAGGGAGGCTTTGGCCTCCCTTCTTTTTTGTGTCAGGTTTTTATGGCAGAAAAGAAGTACCAGATGCGACCCGTACTGTCGCGCTGCGGTGTTAGATTTATCCACCATAAACCTTTTAGAACCTGACAGGACATCCTATGGAACCCGAAATCATTACCGAAGCGCAGACCTGGCTGGTCAATAATCAGGGACTGCTGATCGAATACGGCGTCAATATCGCCGCCGCCCTGCTGACCCTGCTGGTCGGCTATATCGCCGCCAACCTCATCAGCGGTGGCGTGGTCAAGGTGATGCAGGCCCGCAAGCTGGACACCACCGTCACCCACTTCGTCGGCAGCATCCTCAAATACGCCATTCTGGTGTTCGTAGTGATCGCCGCGCTGGGCCGTGTCGGCGTGCAGACCGCCTCCTTCGTCGCCATTATCGGTGCAGCCGGTCTGGCCATTGGTCTGGCGCTGCAAGGCTCGCTCTCCAACTTCGCTGCCGGCTTCCTGCTGATCATCTTCCGCCCCATCAAGGCGGGCGAGTTTATCGAAGTGGCGGGCACCGCGGGTGTGGTGCAGTCCGTTCAGCTCTTTACCACTACCCTCACCTCCGGTGACAACAAGATGGTGGTAGTCCCGAACTCCGCCATCCTCAACGGCACCATCGTCAACTACTCGCGTATGGATACCCGCCGCGTCGATATGACCTTTGGCATCGGCTACGGCTCTGACCTGCGCAAGGCCAAACAGATCCTCGAGCGTCTGGTAAGCGAAGAGCCGCGCATCCTGAAAGATCCGGCCGCTACCATCGCCGTTGCCGCGCTGGCCGACTCCTCGGTCAATATAGTGGTGCGCCCTTGGGTGAAAACCGCTGACTACTGGGGTGTCTGGTTCGACTTCCATGAGAAGGTAAAACTGACCTTTGATGCTGAAGGCATCGAGATCCCCTTCCCACAGATGGTGATGCACATGCAAAAACCGCAGGCGTGATCGCGGTTCTGCTGCAACAGACAATGCCAGCCTTCGGGCTGGCATTGTCGTTTCTGGCCCCAGCCCATGGCCATGTCGGTGCATAACCACGCCAACCGGATGAAAACAATTTCAGGCTATCGGGGTGGCCCCAATCATGAGCAAGCGCAAGATCCGCCTTGCTTTCGTGACACATAATCCCAATGTTCTGGTTGTATGCTCCCGGCAGTGACCCATTGCGGTAAAAGACAATCGGTAAAAATCTGTTACACGGGCCGCCCGATCGGCTCGCTATAATGCTCGGATAATAAGGTTTGGCGGGACCTTGCCTGCAAGGTTCAAACACAACTTGGCATTTCAGGAATCCTATGAAAAATATCAATCCAACCCAAACCCAGGCCTGGCAGGCACTGGAAGCCCATTTTGCAGCAAACAAAGAGACCCGACTCAAGGATCTGTTCGCGCAGGACCCGAAGCGCTTTGACAAGTTTTCCCTTACCTTCGGCGGCGACATCCTGGTTGATTACTCGAAGAACCTGATCACCGAAGAAACCCTCAAGTTGCTGGTTGATCTCGCCAAAGAGACCGATCTTCGCAGCGCGATCGATGCCATGTTCAATGGCGAAAAGATCAACATGACCGAAGGGCGCTCCGTACTGCACGTTGCTCTGCGCAACCGCTCCGACCGCCCCATCGAGTGCGACGGCAAGGACGTGATGCCGGAAGTGAATGCCGTACTGGCCAAGATGAAAGGCTTCTGCGAGAAGATCATCTCCGGCGAGTGGAAAGGCTACACCGGCAAGGCGATCCAGCACGTGGTCAACATCGGTATCGGTGGCTCCGATCTGGGCCCGGTGATGATCACCGAGGCACTGCGTCCCTACAAAAACCACCTGCAGATGCACTTCGTCTCCAACGTCGATGGCACCCACATCGCCGAGACCCTGAAGAAGATCGATCCGGAAACCACCCTGTTCCTGGTGGCCTCCAAGACCTTCACCACCCAGGAGACCATGACCAACGCCCTGACCGCCCGCGACTGGTTCATCAACATCGCCGGTGACAAGGCCCACGTTGCCAAACACTTCGCCGCGCTCTCCACCAACGGCAAGGCCGTGGCCGAGTTCGGTATCGACACCAACAACATGTTCGAGTTCTGGGACTGGGTTGGCGGCCGCTACTCCTCCTGGTCTGCCATCGGCATGCCCATCGCCCTGTCTGTCGGTTTCGAGAACTTCGAAGCCCTGCTGCAAGGCGCCTTCGAGATGGACATGCACTTCGCAACTGCCTCCTATGAGCAGAACGTGCCGGTGCTGCTGGCCCTGATCGGCCTGTGGTACAACAACTTCTACGGTGCCGAGTCCGAAGCCATTCTGCCGTACGACCAGTACATGCACCGCTTCCCTGCTTACTTCCAGCAGGGCAACATGGAGTCCAACGGCAAGTACGTGGATCGCAACGGCAAGCCGGTTGACTACCAGACTGGCCCCATCATCTGGGGTGAGCCGGGCACCAACGGCCAGCACGCCTTCTACCAGCTGATCCATCAGGGCACCAAGCTGATCCCCTGTGACTTCCTGGCGCCGGCCATCAGCCACAACCCGATCGGTGACCACCACCCGAAACTGCTGGCCAACTTCTTCGCCCAGACCGAGGCGCTGGCCTTCGGCAAGAGCAAGGAAGAGGTCGAAGCCGAGTTCCTGGCTGCAGGCAAAACCCTGGAGCAGGTCAAGGATCTGGTGCCGTTCAAGGTGTTCGAAGGCAACCGCCCGACCAACTCCATCCTGTTCAAGAGCCTTACCCCGAAAACCCTGGGTGCCCTGATCGCCATGTACGAGCACAAGATCTTCGTACAGGGCGCAATCTGGAACATCTTCTCCTTCGACCAGTGGGGCGTGGAGCTGGGCAAACAGCTGGCCAACAAGATCCTGCCGGAGCTGGGCAACAACGAGGCGGTCACCAGCCACGACTGCTCCACCAACGGTCTGATCAACACCTGGAAAGCGTGGAAAGCCTGATTTATCCGGCCTTTCTGAATGCAAAAGCCCCGCTCGATGAGCGGGGCTTTTTTATGACTGTCAGGCTGATTTTTCTGGCTGGCCGGTCGGGTGTCCAGTCCGACCGGCGACGGGGATCGTCATCCCCGCCCCTTCATCCTCCAGCCCGATGCTGGCTTAACCACCAACAGCGATGCGCTTCATGTCCTTCATGTAGCCACGCAGTACCTGACCGATCTTCTCGATCGGGTGGTTGCGAGTCGCTTCGTTGGCCGCCAGCAGCGCCAGGTTATCCACGCTCTGCCCTTCCGCCTTGCTGGCACCCAGATCGCCCGCTTTCAGGGTCGGCATGAAGCGCTCGCGCAGCAACGGCACGGCGGCGTTGGCGAACAGGTAGTTGCCGTACTCGGCGGTATCGGAGATGACCACGTTCATCTCGTACAGACGCTTGCGAGCAACTGTGTTGGCGATCAGCGGCAACTCGTGCAGGGATTCGTAGTAGGCAGACTCCTCGTAGATACCGGAAGCCACCATGGTCTCGAACGCCAGCTCGACACCCGCCTTGACCATGGCCACCATCACCACGCCATTGTCGAAGTACTCCTGCTCGGCAATCTTGCCAGCGAACGCCGGAGCGTTTTCGAAGGCAGATTTGCCGGTCTCTTCACGCCAGGTGAACAATTTGACGTCATCTTCTGCCCAGTCGGCCATCATGCCGCGGGAGAACTCACCGGCGATGATGTCGTCCATATGCTTCTCGAACAGCGGGCGCATCAAGGTCTTGAGCTGCTCGGAGAGCTCGAAGGCGCGCAGCTTGGCCGGGTTGGAAAGGCGATCCATCATCAGGCTGATGCCACCCTGTTTCAGGGCTTCGGTGATGGTCTCCCAGCCGAACTGGATCAGCTTGCCGGCGTAGGCCGGGTCGGTGCCTTCGGCAACCAGCTTGTCGTAGCAGAGCAGGGAACCGGCCTGCAGCATGCCGCAGAGGATGGTCTGCTCGCCCATCAGGTCAGATTTCACTTCCGCCACGAAGGAGGACTCCAGCACGCCGGCACGGTCGCCGCCGGTAGCAGAGGCCCACGCCTTGGCGATGGCCATGCCTTCGCCTTTCGGGTCATTTTCCGGGTGAACGGCGATCAGAGTCGGTACGCCGAAACCGCGCTTGTACTCTTCACGCACTTCGGTACCCGGGCACTTGGGCGCCACCATCACGACGGTGATGTCGGAGCGGATCTGCTGACCCTCTTCCACCACGTTGAAGCCGTGGGAGTAACCCAATGCGGCGCCCTGCTTCATCAGCGGCATCACGGTTTTCACTACGTCGGAGTGCTGTTTGTCCGGGGTCAGGTTGAGCACCAGATCGGCGGTCGGGATCAGCTCTTCATAGGTGCCGACCGCGAAGCCGTTGTCGGTAGCCTTCTGCCAGGAGGCGCGCTTCTCGGTGATGGCGGCCTTGCGCAGGGTGTAGGAGATATCCAGCCCGGAGTCGCGCATGTTCAGACCCTGGTTCAGCCCCTGGGCACCACAGCCCACAATCACCACCTTCTTGCCCTTCAGCACGTTGCAGCCGTCCGCGAACTCTTCGCGCTGCATGAAACGACACTTGCCCAGCTGGGCCAACTGCTGACGCAGGTTCAAGGTGTTGAAATAGTTAGCCATGGTGATTGCTCCGTTCGATTGATTCCATGCCGGATAGCGGCGTTGTCTGAACCACTATAGCGCGGGACACTTATTGCCTGAACTGATATATTCGAAACAGTACGTTGCAATAACTGAAACGCTAGCCTTTCATAATCGCCTGCTGAATGTACCGCGAGATGGCAGAAGCAAGCCGCCAACCGCTGGATATCGGGCACACAAGCCGCGCCAGGAGCTGAAAGATGGACCTTCGCAATCTCGAGCTGTTTCTCCACCTCGCCGACTCCCTCCACTTCGGCAAGAGTGCCGATGCCATGGCGGTCAGCCCTTCCACCCTGAGTCGCGCCATCCAGCGACTGGAGCAGGAGACCGGCTGCATCCTGTTCGAGCGGGACAACCGCTCGGTACGGCTCACCCCCGCCGGCGAGAAGCTGCGCGAATTCGGCGGCGGCCTGTTGCAGGAGTGGCGTCAGCTCAAGCAGGAGCTCAAACGCAGCGATGAACCACTGCAAGGTCGTCTGCGGGTCTTCTGTTCGGTCACCGCCAGTTACTTTCTGTTGCCCGAGGTACTGGAGCGCTTTCGCCGCCGCTACCCCCAGCTGGAGATCAAGCTGGAGACCGGCGACCCGGCGCTGGCGGTGGACAAGATCCTGGCCGACGAAGCCGATCTCGCCATCGCCGCTCGCCCCGATGCCCTGCCCGCTAAGCTGGAGTTCGCCAGCCTGCAGCTGGTGCCGCTGGTCTTTATCGCACCGCGCAACGCCCCGCAACTGAACCAGTGGTTCCGTCAGGGCGAGCCGGATTGGGAGCAGTTGCCAGTCATCCTCTCCGAGCAGGGGCTGGCCCGCAAACGCAGCGATCAATGGTTTCGCAACAAGGGGATAGCGCCCAACATCTACGCCGAAGTGGCGGGTAACGAGGGAATCGTCGCCATGGTGGCGCTCGGCTGTGGCGTGGGGCTGGTGCCGGCAGCGGTGATCGACCATAGCCCGCTCGGCGACAAGGTGCGGATCATCGACCTCAAGCCAGCCTTCAAACCATTTGATGTGGGGATCGGGGTACTCAAGAAGCGGCTGGAGGAACCGCTGATCCGCGCCTTCTGGGATACCGCGCAGAATCAGGGCTCACTGCGCTGACACCGGATTATAGATGAGGGCCGGATCGACCATCATCATACGGCTGGGCAGCGGCAAGTCGGGGTTGTGCAGCTCGAGGCGCACCCGCTCATCCAGTTTCAGCCGCCGAATGGTGCTGCCAAATCCCTCTTCAAAAACCCGGTCAAAAGCACCAGACTGCCGCGCCCGCAGCAGGCCAAGCTCGATGCGTTGGGCCAGCTCTGGATATTTTGGCGAAACAAAGAAGAGCAGCGCCAGCGGATAGCGAAACACCAGACGGGGCTCGATGGCGAGATCCGGATGCTGCCTGAGCTCATCCTCGATCTCGATGACCGAACGCAGGAAGCAGTCAAAGCGCTTCTTGCGCAGCATGTTGAAGAGCACCTCATAAAGATTGCCCACCGTCACCTTGAGGCCGTTAGCCCGCAGCAACTGGGTGTCTGGCCAGGATCTGTGCTGACCGATGGAGAGCCCGGCGCGATGCCAGTCCGCCAACGATCCGATCGCGGCAAAACGCCCCTCATCCCCCTGCCGAACCAGACACACCCGCCATCCCAGCAGCCCCTTGGCCAGCGGAATGTGGATTGCCAGCAACTCCCGTTCTCGCTCCCCATCCGGGGCAAAGACACCGACCTGAACCAGCTCGCCGCTGCGCAGCTCCTTCACCGCCCGCCCCTGCTCCATCTGCGGGCTGGAAACCAACTGGTAGGGGCCATATTCGGGCACGGTGAGATCGAGAGAGAGGCGCAGCAACTGGACGACGGCGGGGTTGGGGTGATCCAGCAGCAGATTCCAGGCGCGGATAGGCTGCTCGGTTGCCGATACGCCAACCGTCCACAGTGCCATGCACCACCACCAGACTCTGATCATCCTGCGCACCATCCGTGCCTCATGCTCCTCGCCATACTATAACGTCAGCCAGCACCTCAACGGCGCCCTCTTTGAAAGATGTGTGAGCGCTCTCGTGTCAAATCTCGTGTCAAAAGTGACAATAGGCAAACCCGGCAGGTCATCGCAGACTGGGCGTTCATCAACAAACGCCAAGGCGCAGGGAGGAGAGCCATGAAACAGCATCTGGTAGAGATCAAGGGTTCAACCCTGTTTGACGAGTATCTGCAAAGCATGGGCGTACCCAGCACGGCGCTCGATCGGGAGCAGGATATCTATCTGCAGGAACGCCACCTGGGAGCCATTCGCCGGGTGCAGGGCGAACTGCGCTTTTATCTGCGTGCCAATGCCCTCAACAAACGGTGATCAGGATCCGGTCACAGAACCCGCAGCAAAGGCGTATTAGACTGGTATCTTCCCCCTTTTGTCGGGAGTGCCCATGAAAGCAAGCGGTCTGGATCGGCTGTTCAAACCCCACTCAATCGCCGTGATCGGCGCCTCGACCGACCCGCTCAAGGCGGGTCATGTGATCGTGCGCCACCTGCTGGCGGGCCAGTTCAAAGGGCCCATCCTCCCTGTCACCCCGCGCAACAAGTCCATCGCCGGCGTGCTGGCCTATCCCGATATTGCCAGCCTGCCGCTGACCCCGGATCTCGCCATCATCTGCACCAGACGGGAGCGGGTCTTGCCGCTGCTGGAAGCGCTCGGCCAAAAGGGCGCGGGAGCTGCCATCATACTGGCCGCCGACTTTTCCCCCGAGGAGCGGCTGGAGCTGAAACGGGTCTGCCAGCAATATGGCATTCGCCTGCTCGGCCCCAACAGCATGGGGATGCTGCTGCCCGGCCAAGGGATCAACGCCAGCTTTTCCCCCATTGCCGCCAAGCCGGGGCAGGTCGCCTTTCTGTCGCAATCCGCCGCCGTCAGCACCACCATTCTGGATTGGGCCAAGCAGCATGAGCTGGGCTTCTCCGCCTTCATCTCCCTTGGCGATCACTGCGATATCGACTTCGGCCAGCTGCTGGATCAACTCTCCCGCGATAGCGTCACCCGCGCCATTTTGATCTATATGGACAAGTTGCACGACGCCCGCCACTTTCTCTCGGCGGCGCGGGCAGCCTCGCGCAACAAGCCGATCCTGGTACTGAAAAGCGGGCGCCACGAACCGGCCCACGGTCTCGACAATGTCTATGATGCCGCCATCCGCCGCGCCGGCATGTTACGGGTGCGGGATACCCACGAACTATTCGCCGCGGTAGAAACCTTGAGCCACTCCATGACCCTCAAGGGAGAGCGGCTCGCCATCATCTCCAACGGCCGCGGGCTGGCCAATATGGCGGTGGATGTGCTGCTGGAGCGGGGCGGCAAGCTGGCTCGCCCGCCGCTCGATATCGGCAGCGATGCTACCATCACCACCTATCAGGAGGCGCTGGGCAACGTGTTGCAGGAAGATGGCATCGACGCCATCCTGATCATCCACGCCCCCTCGCTCACGGCACCGAGCGCGCCGCTGGCCAGCCATCTTATTGCCCATCTGAAACAGCACCCCAGAGCGCGCCGTTTCAACATCCTCACCAACTGGGCGGGTGAATACTCGGCGCAGGAGGGACGCAAACTCTTTACCGAAGCGGGCTTCCCGACCTACCGCACACCGGAAAGCGCCATGGCCGCCTTCATGCACATGGTGGAATACCGCCGCAACCAGAAGCAGTTGATGGAGACACCGGCGTCACTACATGGCAACCAGCTCAATGTCGAGCTGTGCCAGCAGCTGATCCGCCAAGCGCAGGAGCGCAAACAGCTAAGATTGGATACCCATCTGGTGCACCCAATTTTACAAGCCGCCGGTCTCTCGACCCTGCCAACCTGGATCGTCACCGACGCCATCGAGGCGACCCTGACCGCCGAGCAGATCGGCTATCCGGTAGCGGTAAAACTGCGCTCGCCCGATATCCTGCACAAGTCTGCCGTACACGGGGTGGTGCTCAATCTGCGCACCTCGACCGAAGTGGCACAGGCTGCCGATGCCATTCTGGACAGGGTCAAACAGCATGATCCGAGCGCCCGTATCGAAGGGCTGCTGGTACAGCGGATGGCTCGCCGTAGCGGCGGCCTCGAACTGCGGGTACGTATCCAGCAAGACGCCATCTTTGGCCCCGTCATTCTGTTGGGTGAATCTGGTGCGGAACCGCAGGAGATGGTCGCGGCGCTACCCCCGCTCAATCAGGCGCTGGCCCGTTACCAGATCATCGGGGCACTCAAGAGTCGCAAGATCCGTGAGCAGGCCACACCGGAGCGACTGGATATCGATGCCCTTGGTCAAGTGCTCTGCCAACTATCCGAACTATTACTCGCCTTTCCTGAGATTCAGGAACTGGACCTGCACCCGCTGCAAGCGTGCGGTGCCGAAATGGTGGTGCTGGATGCCAGCCTCATGCTGGCTGACCCCACCATCCCGACCAGCAACCAACTGGCGATCCGTCCCTATCCTACCGAACTGGAGGAGGGTGCCTGGCTTAAGGATCAGCGCCATATCCTGCTGCGCCCGATCCGGCCGGAAGATGAACCGGCTCACAAGCAGTTCGTTCTGCAGGTCTCCGATGAAGACAGGTACAAACGCTTCTTCGCCGATGTAGGCGAACTGGGCCATGAAGAGCTGGCTCGCATGACCCAGATCGATTACGACCGGGAGATGGCCTTCGTAGCGGTGGGGCAAGATGGCGAGCTGCAGGATCAGATCCTCGGCGTGGTACGCGCTATCTCGACCCCGGACCTCAGCGATGCCGAGTTTGCCATTCTGGTGCGATCTGACCTGAAAGGGGTGGGTCTCGGCAAATTAATGATGGAGAAGATCATCCGCTACGCCAAAGAGCAAGGGATTGGCCAGCTATCCGGCATGACCATGCCCAGCAATCGCGGCATGGTCAACCTCGCCAAACGGCTTGGCTTCAAGATCGATGTCCAGATGGAAGAGGGGGTGGTCAATATGGAACTTCCCTGCAACCAGCAGGCGGCAGAAGGCTGATTTAGCCGCCTGTAAACTCGCTCAAATGGCTGATAAGGCTCGGATATAGCCAGAAAATGGTGGAAATAACCGGCTATCTGGCACTCTTACTTGGCAGGGAAAAGCCAGATATCGGTGGTTTAACGCGCTAAAAATACAAAAGCCCGGTCGTGAAGCCGGGCTTTTGTATTCGTTCTGGTATGCAAACCTGTGGGTCTTATGGACAAAAACGCCCATAGTAAAAAGGCCTTCCCATTCGGGAAGGCCTTCAAATTAGTGGCGGAGCGGACGGGACTCGAACCCGCGACCCCCGGCGTGACAGGCCGGTATTCTAACCGACTGAACTACCGCTCCGCATTCGGTTAGCTTGCGCTAAATCTTCTGCTGCTTCTTTTGAGGTGTCATCCTCGCAGCCGGCTGTGTGTTTTCACATCACCGTTTAATTGGGTGCCTGGCAGTGTCCTA
>NZ_JBFODS010000043.1:0-55479 GCF_040908445.1 Aeromonas sp. R10-2
GAGCCGGTTGATGCGGGCTTCCAGCTCCTGAATTTTTTGCTGCTCCGGAGTCAGTGCTTTTCCGATTGGGGTTGTACCAGTTCGTTCGGATTGCAATTGCTGAACCCAGCGGCGCAGTACGGTTTCACCGACATCCAGTGAACGGCTGGCTTCAGGGGCAGAATATCCCTGGTCGAGCACCAGGGATGCGGCTTCGAGTTTGAATTCGGCAGTAAATGAGCGACGTAATCTTGTCATTGAACACCTCAGGTCATGGTGGCGACTGTACCACCTAAAATGGTGTCCGGGATGATTAGACCACTACACTTTTTTTGTCTGGTTGGTCGCTCTGGTTGAAAATGCGCCTGCCTTTCCTGGCGGGCAGCCTCTATAATAGAGTCGATTAATAATCAGATGGATATCAGCGTATGGCGAGTATATTGGATTCCGTTGATCAACGAACTCAACTGGTGGGGGAAAACCGCCTCGAGTTGTTGATGTTTCGTCTCGGCACCCGTCAGATGTTCGCCATCAACGTCTTCAAGGTACGGGAAGTGGTCAAGTTGCCCCATCTGAGCAAGATGCCGGGCTCCCATCACAATATCAGCGGGGTGGCCAATATCCGCGGTACCTCGATCCCGGTGATCAACCTGCGCAGCGCCATCGGTATGCGCCCCATGCCCATCGACAGTGAATCCAACCTCATCATCACCGAGTACAACCGCACCATTCAGGGCTTTCTGGTGGGGCAGGTGGCCAACATCGTCAACATGACCTGGAAGGATATACTGCCACCGCCGCGCTCTGCCGGGCGTGCCAACTACCTCACCGCCATCACCCGCATTCCCGAAGATGGAGTGGATCAGATCGTCGAGATCATCGATGTGGAGAAGGTGCTGGCGGAGATCATCACCTATGACATCCGCATCTCCGAAGAGGTGCTGGATCGGGAGATCCTGCCCGAGATGCATGGCCGCAAAGTGCTGATCGTCGATGACTCCAGCACCGCCCGCAATCTGGTGCGCGAGACCCTGGGCCAGCTTGGGCTTGAGGTGATCGAGTGTCAGGATGGTTTGCAGGCGCTGACCCTGCTCAAGGGGTGGTGCGATGCTGGCAAGAAGGTGACCGACGAGATCCTGCTGATGATCACCGATGCCGAAATGCCGGAGATGGACGGCTACCGCCTGACCCACGAGGTGCGCAGCGATCCGCGTATGTCCGATCTCTTTATCACCCTCAATACCTCCCTGAGCGGCAACTTCAACGAAGCCATGGTCAAGAAGGTGGGGTGCGACCGATTTATCTCCAAATTCCAGCCAGACTTGCTGGTCGGCGTGGCCCAGGAGCGGCTGCGCCAGGTGCTGGAAAGCTGAGACGCTGCCTGCCGGTTATGCTAAATCATTAACAACACATCCCGCTTCGGCGGGATGTGTTGTTATTGGGTATTGGCGATGGATTGGTTGAATCAAGGTGCCACGCAGAGATCGTCGACCATTCAAAACATCCGATTTTGGCGGGATATTTTGTTATGGGATATTGGTGATAGACGGCGGGCTTATTGGCTGAGCAGCGGCTCCATAAAGCGGGCGACTTTATCGCGGATTTGGGGCTGGGCCGCCGGGGTGGGATGAATGCCATCGTTCATCATAAGTTCAGGGCGCAGCGCAATATCATCCATAAAGAAGGGCAGCAGGGGCAGATCGTTAGCCTGGGCCAACTCGGGAAAGATCTGTTCGAACTGGCGCAGATAGCGGGCACCGTAGTTGCGGGGCAGCTGGATTTGGGTCAACACCACACGGGTCTGCTGCTCCTTGGCGAGCGCGATCATGCTGGCCAGATTTTGGCGGGTAATGGTCGGTGCGAAGCCGCGCAGGCCATCGTTGCCCCCCAGTTCGATCAGCAGCCAGTCCGGCTTGTGCTCCTTCAGCAGCGCGGGCAGACGGGCCAGCGCCCCTTGTGTCGTTTCACCGCTGATGCTGGCATTGAGCAGGGTGTGTTTTCCCCCCTCCTCCTGCCATTTCTGGTTGAGCAGGGCGGGCCAGCTCTGCTCAACCTGCATCTGATAGCCGGCGCTCAGGCTGTCTCCCAGTACCAGCAGGGTCTGGGCCTGAGCCGACGAGAGCAGGCTGCCGAGGCCAACGAACAAGACAAACAGAATACGCACCATCAATTCAACTCCCGCTATGGATTGTCATCAAGGGATTGGAACAAAGGATACAGAGCATGAGTTCAACCCCCATTATTGTCGTCAAGGGCCTCGGCAAATCGGTTCGCCTCGGCCAGGAAAGCCTCACCATCCTTGAAGGGATCGATCTGCAAGTCAATAGCGGCGAGACGGTGGCTCTGGTCGGTGCCTCCGGCTCCGGCAAGTCCACCCTGCTGGGGCTGCTGGCCGGGCTCGATCTGCCGAGTCAGGGAGATATCGAAATCCTCGGCAAATCCCTTGGCGAGCTGGATGAGGAGGGGCGGGCCCGATTGCGCGCCGAGCAGATCGGCTTTGTGTTCCAGTCGTTCCTGCTGCTCCCGACCATGACGGCGCTGGAGAATGTGATGCTGCCCGCCGAGCTGCGCGGCGAGCGGGATTGCGAACCAAGAGCCCGCGAGCTGCTGGCAGCGGTCGGGCTTGGTGAGCGGTTGCATCATCTGCCGCCACGGCTCTCCGGCGGTGAGCAGCAGCGGGTGGCCATTGCCCGCGCCTTTATGACTCGTCCCAGCCTGCTGTTGGCGGACGAGCCGACCGGCAACCTCGACAGCAAGACCGGCGAGAAGGTGATCGAGCTGCTGTTTGAACTCAATCGCAAGCACGGCACCACGCTGGTGGTGGTAACCCATGACCATCAGCTGGCCGAACGCTGCCAGCGGCAAGTGGTCATGACGGCGGGTCGGCTGGAGCGCGAGGTGCCCCATGATGTGGTGTAACGGGGTGAGCTGCGGGTCAGGTGGGAGATGCAAGGGATGATGCAGTGGCGATTGGGATGGCGACTGCTTCGCCGGGAAGGTTTCAGCGGCGAACTGCGCTGGTTTGTGCTGGCGCTAGCGCTTAGCGTGGCGTGCGTCTTGAGTGTGGCGCTGGTAGCGGATCGGCTCGATGCCGGACTCAAGGCGTCGGGCCGCGACTTTATCGGAGCGGATCGGGTGTTGCGCACTGTCGCTGCACTGCCGGATGGCTGGCTGGCCCGAGCGAAACAGGATGGCTTGGCGGTGCAGACCACCGTCAGCTTCAACAGCATGCTGTTTCACGGTGATGCGTTGCAGCTTGCCTCCATTCGGGCGGTGCCCGACGGTTTCCCTTTCTACGGCAAGCTCATTCTGGAACCTGCCCGCGCCCCGGCTCCCGGCGAGATCTGGCTCTCCGCCCGGGTGATGCAGCTGCTCAAGGCTAAAACGGGGGATGAGCTGGAGGTGGGCAATACGGTGCTCAAGGTGGCAGGCTTGCTTGGCGAGGAGCCGGATCAGGGCTTCAGCCCCTTCCTGCTGGCGCCGCGTGCGCTGATCCACAGTGCCGATATCGAGGCGACCGGCGCCCTGCTCCCCGGCAGCCGCCAGCAGTGGCGCTATCTGTTCAAGGGGCCGCGAGAGTCGCTGGCCCGTTACGAGCAATGGTTGTTGCCGAAATTGCAGGCCGGACAGAAGTGGATCAAACCGGATGACAGCGAATCCCAAGTGGGCCGCTCGCTGGCCAATGCCGAACGTTTCTTCCGGCTCGCCTCGCTAAGCGGGGTGTTGCTGGGGGCGTTGGCGATGGGGATTGCGGTGCGCCACTTTGCCGAGCGCCAGACCAATATGGTGGCGCTGCTCAAGACGCTGGGGGCATTACGTCGCTCGCTCTGGCAACTGATGGGAACCCTGCTGCTGTCGCTGACGCTGATCGGTGCGCTGCTGGGTCTGGTAGCGGGTACCGTCATGCAGTGGATCACCTTGCAACTGCTGGGGGACCTGCTGCCGCCGGATCTGCCGCCCCCCTCCTGGCGCCCCTTTGCGCTGGGGGTGGCGGTGGCGCTCTTTATCACTCTGCTGCTCGCTTTTGTGCCCTTCTTGCGGCTGCTGAAGGTGCCGCCGCTGCGGGTATTGCGCCGGGAGCTGGAGGCGGGGATTCCCCCCTGGCTGGCCCTGCCGGTCGGCCTGTTCGGGCTGTTTGCGCTGGTCTGGGGCTTTACCGCCGATGTGCGGCTGGCGCTGGGTCTGGTGGGTGGCATGGGCTTGCTGATGGGGCTGTTGGCCCTGCTGGCAGCCCTGATGTTGCGGTTGGGGGCAAGAGTGAGCGGGCCTCATGCCTTGCGGCTGGCGCTGGCCCACCTGTCGCGCGAGCGCAGCAGTGGCCTGTTTCAGCTGGCGGGCTTTGCGCTGGCGCTGATGCTGTTTGGCTTGCTCTGGGCGGCCCGGGTCGATCTGCTGGATGAGTTTTCGGCCCGTCTTCCCGTCGATGCGCCCAACCGTTTTCTGGTCAATGTGGCCGAGAACGAGCGGGAGGGGATCCTGAGCGAACTGGCGGCAGCCGGGGCCACCACTTCCGACTTCTACCCCATGGTGCGCGGCAGGCTGACCCATATCGCCGGTGAGGCGGTGGGCGAGGGGGCCAGCAGTGGCCGCGAGGGGGTCGATCGGGAGCTCAACTTCACTACCACGGCAACCCTGCCAATCGACAACAAGCTGGTGGCCGGGAAATGGCTTGCCGGACCCGGCGAGGTGTCGGTGGATAGCGAGCTGGCCAAGCGGCTCGATATCAAGCTGGGGGACATGCTCGCCTTTACCATCGAGGGGCGCAGCTTTGGCGCCAGGGTCACCAGTTTGCGCAGCATCAAGTGGGACAACATGCGCCCCAACTTCTACATGATCTTCTCCGAGGATCTGCTGGCACCCTTCTCCCGTACCTGGCTTGGTAGTTACCGATTGCCCGAGGCGGGGCGCTCTGCCGAGGTGGAGTTGATCCGCCGTCACCCCACGGTGAGCCTTATCGATGTGGATGACCTGATTGCGCGGCTCACTCAGGTCTCGGAGCAGGTGAGTAGGGCGCTGGCGCTGATGCTGGGGCTGGTGACAGTGGCCGCGCTGCTGGTGCTGCTGACCCAGACTCAGGCCAGCATGGCCCAGCGTCGGCGCGAGCTGTTGCTGATGCGCACCCTGGGTGCCAGCAGCGGACTACTGAAAAAGATGCTGCGTTGGGAGCTGGTGGCCAGCGGTGCGCTGGCGGGGCTCTGTGCCAGCATGGTGGTGGAGCTCTGCTCCTTTGGCCTGCAGTGGTGGTGGTTCGAGGGGCAGTGGCAGTTCCACTGGGCCATCTGGCTCGGCCTGCCAACGTTGGGGGCGCTGCTGGTGACGCTGGCGGGGCAGGGGATGCAGCGCCAGCTGCTGGCTGGCACCCTGAGCGATCGGCTGCGGGGTCTGGGCCAGGGGTTGTTGTAATCCCGCCAGCGCGAGCCGATGCACACAAGGAGCAATAGCGCAGCCACAATAAACCAGCAGCCCGGCAATTGGCCGGGCTGCTTGCTATGTGAAGTGCTGACGAGCGGACGCCGCGAGCGGGTGTGAGTTAGCGGGGCTCGCGCAGCAGATTGGCGAGGGCGCTCGGCAGTTCGGGATAGCTGAAGTGAAAACCGGCCTGTTGCAGCCGTGCTGGTATAACCTTTTGTCCGGTCAGCAGCAGATCTGCCGCCTCCCCCATCACCAGTTGCAACAGCGGCGCCGGCACGAAGAAGAGGTGCGGACGGTGCAGCGTGGTGGCAAGGGTCTGGCTGAATTCCCGGTTGCTGACCGGATGAGGGGCAGTGCCGTTGAAGATGCCGCTGCACTCTTCGTGCTCCAGTATGAACAGGATGGCGCGCACCAGATCCTGCACATGGATCCAGCTCATCATCTGGCTGCCCGACCCCATGGGGCCGCCGAGTCCGAGTCGGTATGGGGGGAGCATTTTGGGTAGCGCTCCCCCATCCATGCCGAGCACCAGCCCGATCCGCACGATACAGACCCGGGTCTGCTTGCTTTGTGCTTCCAGTGCCAGGGTCTCCCACTGTTGGCAGAGTTGGTGGGTGAACTCGTCGTTGGGAGAGCGGCACTGCTCGTCGAGGGTTTCGGTGCCCTGTCTGCCATACCAGCCGATGGCGGAGGCGTTGATCAGCACCTTGGGCGGCGTTGTGGAGAGCTTGATGAGATCAACCAGCTGCTCGGTCAGCAGCCAGCGGCTGTCGCAGAGCAGCTGTTTACGCGATTCGCTCCAGCGTCCGGCGGCGATGGGTTCACCCGCCAGATTGATCACCGCATCCACGTCATTGAGGTCATCGAGCCGGTCAAGGTTATCCAATACCTTGATATCGTGACCGAGCAGGGAGTAGGCGCGGCTCCCCTGCCTGCTCAATACCACGACCTCGTGATTGACCTTGAGATGGGCAACCAGCTTGCGGCCGATAAAGCCGGTTCCTCCGGTAATCAGAATCTTCATCGTTGCACGCTCCTGCTGCCGTTTGCTCTACTCTAATGGCGTCGTCCTCCTTCAACAAGTGGACGAGTTTGACACGTTTTGTTCATTCGACTGATGTTAACTCTATCCTCTTCTTGCGACATATTGTTGAACAATAGTTTGAATTGATTGATTTTTGTCGGGTGGACATTTGTTGTTCAATCGCTATTATGGCGACCCTTTCGCCTGTCCACCGGGGCTGTCACCCACCATCCGAGCATCAAAGAGGCCGCCATGCCATTTCGTCGTTTAAAACTTCGCCAGCTTTACTCGAGGATTCTGGTGGCACTACTGATGGGGGGCGGGATCCTGCTGCTGGGGGTTGTTGCCGTTATCTGGCAGACAGTGACCGAGATAGAGCATGATTCCGATTCACGCTTGCAGCATGCCCGGATGATGTTTGATCGCTCCATCGGCCATGCCCGGCAAGCGGCCATCAATGTGGAGGGGATGCTTGGTCACCCCTGCAAGGAGGCGGCACAACTGCTGCGCGAACAGGTGGCCACTGTGCCTGATGTCCGCTCTGCCAATCTGGCTATAGGAAATCGTATCTATTGCACCTCGCTCTATGGTGACTACGATGGCCCCTTCAACCCTGACAGTTATGTGGATGGCAGGCTGCAACTGCTGCCAGGCAATGAGGTCACACCGGATCGCCCCCTGATCGTGCTGCGCCACGAAACGGACAAGGGGAGTGTGCTGATCGGTGTGGATGGCTACTACCTGCGCAATACCCTGGAGATCTCCAGCAAGAACTCCCCGATGGCTCTGGTGGTGGGGCAGAGGGCACTGTTTGGCTCAGGTCAGTTCGGGGCGGCGCCCTCTCCGGCAGAAGAGGGTTATATTGCCCTCGCTTCGGCCGATTTCCCCTATCAGGTCGTCACCCGGATCACGGTGCATGATTACTTGAGCCACGCATGGCGCTACTCCAGAGATACCTTGATCCTCTCTCCACTGCTGGCGCTGCTGATTGGATTCGGCACCTTCAGGCTGATGGGGCGTAGCAGCTCACCAGCGGAGGAGCTCAAGCGGGCGTTGATCGAGGAGGAGTTTATCCCCTACCTGCAGCCGGTGGTCTCCGGTGAGGATGAGCAGTGGCGTGGCTGTGAGGTGCTGATGCGCTGGCAGCATCCCAAGCAGGGGATGATCTCGCCGGATCGCTTTATCCCGCTGGCGGAAGATAGCGGCCTGATCGTGCCCATGGCCAGCCTGTTGATGGCCGAGGTGCGTGACCACTTCTCCCCTTATGCCCGCAAGCTGCCGGCAAAGTTTCATTTTTGCTTCAATATCAGCGCCAAGCACTTCCAGGATCTCGACCTGTTGGCTGACTGCAAGGCCTTTCTCGACGCGTTTAAGGACAATCCCGTTGATTTGGGGTTGGAGCTGACGGAGCGGGAGCTGCTGGTGGCTGATGAGACAACCGCCCGGATGTTTGCCGAGTTGCGCAAACTGGGCGTGTTGATCGCTATCGATGACTTTGGCACCGGTCACTCCAGTCTGACCTATCTGCAGCAGTTTCAGGTCGATGCAATCAAGATTGACCGTAGCTTTGTAGAGATGATCGGTACGGATGCACTCTCCAGCCATATCGTTGAAAACGTGATTGATCTGGCGAAGCGACTTGAATTGATCCTGATCGCGGAGGGGGTCGAGAAGCAGTCGCAGGCGGACTACCTGCGGGCTCGCCACGTTGACTATCTGCAAGGATATCGCTACGGCCGCCCCATTCCGATGAAGCAGTTTTGCAAGACCCTGTTTGGCTGAACGGGTGAATGGGGAGCATAAAAAAAACCAGCGAGCGCTCGCTGGTTTTTTGTTAATACGGTTTGGCTTGGGCGTTCAGAGCATCCGCTGGAGGGAGCGGGCCAGCCGCTTGACCCCCTCCTCGATGGTCGCCTCATCGACGCAGGAGAAGCTCAGGCGCAGGGTGTTCTTGATTTCGGGGCGTACATAGAAGGGGGCGCCGGGCACGAAGGCTACCTTCTCCTTGATCGCCTCATCAAACAGGGCCATGGCGCTGATGTGGGCTGGCAGAGTCAGCCAGAGGAACATGCCCCCTTCCGGTCTGGTGTAGCTGACGCCGGGCGGGCAGTGACGGGCCAGTGCAGCCTCCATGGCAGCACGCTGGCGACCATAGACCTCCTTGATCTTCTCCAGATGGGCATCCAGTGAATTGTCGGTCAGGAAGCGGTGCAGCACCTGCTGGCTGAAGGCGTTGCTGTGCAGATCGGTGGCCTGCTTGGCGATGGTCACCTTCTTGCGCAGCCACTCCGGCACCAGCATCCAGCCCAGACGGAAGGCGGGCACCACGGTTTTGGAAAACGAGCCGAGCAGCACGGTATTGTTTGGCGCCAGCTTGGCAATGGGGGGCAGATGCTCCCCTTCGAAGCGCAGCTCGCCGTAGGGATCATCTTCCACCATCAACAGCTCGTGGCGCACCAGTCGCTCGGCCAGTGCCTCGCGGTTGGCACGGTTGTAGGAGACACCGCTCGGGTTCTGGAAGTTGGGCACGCCGTAGAGCAGCTTGGCATTGGATCCGCTTGCCAGCAGCGCATCCAGCGCCGCCAGATCCAGACCCTCTTCTTCAAGGGTGATCGGCTTGAAGGTGGGTTGATAGACAGAGAAAGCCTGAATGGCGCCAAGGTAACCCGGCTCTTCGATGATGAGATCCTGACCCTCGTCGATCAGCACCTTGCCCAGCAGATCCAGCGCCTGCTGGGAGCCGCTGGTGATGAGGATGTTGTCCGGATTGACCTGCATGCCGTGGCGGGTCAGATAGCGGTCGGCAATATATTGGCGCAGCGGGGCGAAGCCTTCGGTCGCCGCATATTGCAGGGCGGCAGCCCCTTGCTCGCGCAGCACATCCTGACAGGCCTGATCGATCGCCTTGACCGGAAACAGGTGGGGATTGGGCAGGCCACCAGCGAAGGAGATGATCTCCGGATTGGCGGCAACTTTGAGGATTTCACGGATAAAGGAAGGTTCAACCTTCTCGAAGCGCTGGGCAAAAAACGGCTGCATAGACAATTCTCTCGGCATGTGGGCGGTCGCTCCATTCGACCGCCAGGTTATCCGTTTGTATCAGATTTCAGAAATGAGGCAATGATTGTCACAAAAATCGCCAAAAAAGGGCTGGAACGACTCTACTGCGGATTATATTGGTCGGTTAGTCGGTATGGTGATGCCAGTGAGGGAGCAGGGAAGTGGATGGCCGGAATATTTGTTGCGCGAAACACTTGCGCCTTGGGCCTATCTTGGGATAATTCGCTCCCCTGTTTTCGCGGGTCGATGAAATGACGAACCGCGAGCGGTCCCACTCGGGATCGGACACAAGATGTATTACCCGGATTGATGAAATAACGAGACCATTATGCCTGTGACCCAAGATGTATTTAACGAAGACGGCAAGTTCATGCGCAAGATCCGCAGCTTTGTCCGTCGCGAAGGCCGCCTGACCAAAGGGCAGGAGAAGGCCCTGGAAGAGCTCTGGCCGGTCATGGGCATCGATTTCGAGCCAAAGCAGCTCGATCTGGTCGCACTGTTTGGCCGCGAGGCACCTGTGGTGCTGGAGATCGGCTTTGGCATGGGCGCCTCTCTGGTGGAGATGGCCAAGAATGCCCCCGAGAAGAACTTCATCGGCATTGAAGTGCACTCCCCGGGCGTGGGCGCCTGTCTGGGCACCGCTCAGGAAGCGGGCGTCACCAATCTGAAGGTGATCTGCCACGATGCGGTCGAGGTGCTGGAGCACATGATCCCGAACGGTTCACTCTCCTGCCTGCAGCTCTTCTTCCCGGATCCTTGGCACAAGAGCCGTCACCACAAGCGTCGCATCGTACAGCCTGCGTTTGCCCAGGATATTCGCCAGAAGCTGGCCATCGGTGGCGTGTTCCACATGGCGACCGACTGGGAAAACTATGCCGAGCATATGCTGGAAGTGATGAGCGCCGCCGAGGGTTACGAGAACACCTCTGCCACCGGCAACTGGGTGCCTCGTCCGGACTGGCGTCCGCTGACCAAATTTGAACAACGTGGCCACCGTCTCGGCCACGGGGTTTGGGATCTGATTTTCAAGCGTGTCAGCTAAGCTGGCACGTCAACACACCTAGCGTATCAACTAACTTGAGGAGCTATCATGGCCAATCGTAGCCGCCGCCTGCGCAAGAAACTGCGCGTCGATGAATTCCAGGAAATGGGTTTCGACATCAGTTTCAACTTCCCGGTCGGCACTGCCGAAGAGACCATCGATGCGGTAGTCGATGCGATGATCGATGAGGTTGTTGAACCCCGTAAACTGGCTTTTGCCGGCTCCGGTCACCTGGCCTGGGAAGGGATGATCTGCACCCAGCAACTGGGCAAGTGTACCGAAGAAGACCGCGCTGCCGTCAAATCCTGGCTGGAAGGCAAGGGGATGGAAGCCGTGGTCGTTACCGAGCTGTTCGACCTCTGGTACGGTGAACCGGCCTGATACAAGGCTGCCGCATCTGGCGCCTTGTTGTGGGTAACTGAAAAATCCCGCCGCTGGCGGGATTTTTGTCAGTGGGGATGGGATCTCCACCGCTGTTTTAGTCATGGAATCGCTTATTGCTTATGGTGTTGTCATCCGAATTACTGGCCAGCATCCTTGAAGAGGTGCGCCCGTTGCTGGGACAAGGCAAGGTGGCCGACTACATTCCGGCACTGGCTCAGGTGCCTGCCGATCGGCTGGGTATTGCAGTCTGTACCGTCGAGGGGGAGCTGTTCACCGCCGGTGACGCTTTTGAACCCTTCTCCATCCAGAGTATCTCCAAGGCCCTGAGCCTGACCCTGGCACTCACTCTCTATCAGGAGGAGGAGATCTGGGCCCGGGTTGGCAAGGAGCCCTCCGGCCAGCCCTTCAACTCGCTGGTTCAGCTCGAGTTCGAGCAGGGGATCCCCCGCAACCCCTTTATCAATGCCGGGGCGCTGGTGGTGAGCGATCTGCTGGAGACCCGCCTCACTGCGCCCCGTCAGCGTACCCTCGAGCTGGTGCGCCGTCTTTCCGGCAATCCGGCTATCATGGCGGATCAAGTGGTCGCCCGCTCCGAATATCAGCACTCTGCCCGCAACGCCGCCATCGCCTATCTGATGAAGGCCTATGGCAACTTCGAAAACGAAGTGGACAAGGTGCTGCAAAGCTACTTCAATGCCTGTGCCATTCGCATGAGCTGCGTCGATCTGGCGCGGGCATTCATCTATCTGGCCAACCGTGGTGTGCCACTGGGCGAGAGCGTGCCGCTGCTGCCCGCCCGCACCACCAAACAGGTCAACGCCCTGCTCGCCACCTGCGGTCTCTATGATGAGGCGGGCGATTTTGCCTATCGTGTCGGCATGCCGGGCAAATCGGGTGTCGGCGGCGGTATCATCGCCCTGATCCCGGGCGAGCTCTGCGTCTGTGTCTGGTCGCCCGAGCTCAACAAAGCCGGTAACTCGCTGGCGGGCACGGCGTCGCTGGAGCTGCTGGCCGAGCGGCTGGGTCGCTCCATTTTTTAACCTTGTTCACTATGAATCGAGAAATCACCATGAAACGACATCTTCGCTTCCTGCAGGCCGCGCTGGCGACCTTACTGCTCTGGTGTGCCCTGCCCGCCGTGGCAGGGGAGTTGCCACCGCTCTCGCTTGCCGATGCCAAGGCCAAACAGGCTGTCATCCTGGATACCCGCGCCAGCTACTTCTATCAGGGGTGGCCGATGGAAGGGGAGAAGCAGGGCGGTCATGTGGCGGGCGCCGAGAACCTCTCTGCCGAGTGGAAATACAGCGATGAAGAGTGGCCAAAGGCGCTCGAGATCAAGGGGCTGAAAGCCGATCGTCCGGTTGCCCTCTACGGTGCGTCCCGCGAAGTGGCCGAGGTGGCCCGTCTGCTGCGCAAGCAGGGGATCAAGCAGCTGTTCGAGCTGCAAGGGTGGCAAGCCGCACCGCGCGAGTCGCTGGCACGCTGGCAGCAGCTGGTCTATCCGCGCTGGTTGGCGGACCTGCAAGAGGGCAAGCCGGTTGCGGCGGCGCCCAAGGGTGACTGGAAGCTGTTTGAAGTGGATTGGGGTTCACCCAAGGCCTACCTCATCAGCCACATCCCGGGGGCCGGATATATCGATACCAACAGCCTCGAAGAGGAGCCGCTGTGGAACAAGGTCTCTGACGAAGCGCTCAAGAAGCTGCTGCTGGATAACGGCATCCGTCACGACACCACCGTCATCCTCTATGGTCGCAACACCATGGCGGCTGCCCGTGCCGCGCACCTGATGATGTATGCGGGGGTGAAAGATGTACGCCTGCTGGACGGTGGTCTGGATGCCTGGTTTATCCAGCACCTGCGTACCGAAACCGGTCTGCCCAACAAATATGAGCCGGTGAAGGAGTTTGGCGTAGCCATTCCCGCTCACCCCGAGTACTACACCACGTTAAGTCAGGCAAAAGAGCTGCTCAAGCAGCCCGATAGCGCACTGGTCAGCGTGCGTACCTGGGACGAGTTTGTCGGCAACACTTCAGGTTACAGCTACATCAAGCCGAAGGGCGATATCCCGGGGGCCAAGTGGGGTCACGGCGGGGTGGATGCCAACAGCATGAGCGATTTCCACAACCCGGACGGCACCATGAAGCCGGCCCGCGAGATCCTCGCCATGTGGGAGCAGTGGAATATCGAGCCAACTCAGCAGGCGGCGTTCTACTGCGGTACCGGCTGGCGTGCCTCCGAGGCTTTCTTCTACGCCTGGCTGATGGACTGGAAACAGATCAGCGTCTATGACGGCGGTTGGTACGAGTGGAGTTCCGATCCCAAGAACCCGACCGTGACCGGTGAGCGCCAGCCTGCCAAGTCATGATTGCGTTCTTGCGCTGAACAGAAGAGGGCGGACAGAGATGTCCGGCCTTTTTCATTGCGCTCGCCACCCTGCCAGATAACTAGGCTAAGTCGCTGATTATTGACGGCGATCCCGCTTTACTCATCCCGCCATCCCGTGCCGTGCGATTGAACTAGGCTTCAAGAAACATCCTCGTGGTGAGGATGATCGCAGAAGAGGCCGCAATGAAAAAACTGATGATGATCCTGGTGTGTGCCCTGGGGCTGGTGGCATGCAGCTCCCAATACATCATGAGCACCAAGGATGGCAAGATGATCACCACAGAGAGCAAACCCAAGCTGGACGAGAGCACCGGCATGTATCGCTATTACGATCATGAAGGGCGCGAGGTAATGATCAAGAAAGATGACGTGACCCAAATCATGGAACGCTAAGCGCTCTCTTGCCGCAAGGGCCGCTATCTGCGGCTCTTCTCTTTTTGCCGAAAAGTAGTACTGTTTTCTCTGTTGATCCCCGCACATTCGCAGCAAATTCAGCTGTGATACAGCTTCCGTTATGGTTTAGCCCTTATCATCACACTCCATTTTTAATTGGAGGTGTTATGTCCTTGATGTCTATCTGGAATTCCCGTTTTTCTGCACGCAGCTTGCTGGGTGGTGCCTTGCTGGTGGTGGCGTCAGCCAGCCATGCCGGTGACGATCAGTTTACGCTGGGGCGGACTATTTTACTGGGAGCCGGTGATCATGGTGCGACAATTCCTTTGGTGGTTTGCCGTCAGACCAAATATATCAAGGTGAAGGCGGAGCGTGATTTGACCCTGGATCGGGTGGTGGTGACCTATGGTGGTGATCGTACCAAGACCATTCGTTTCGATCGGGAAATGAGCAGCGATAAAGAGACCGAGTGGAAATCACTGGGCTCGCGCCGTTGTGTGAAAAAAATCGAAGTGTACGGTAATTCAGAGCGCAGCAAAGCGGGCGTAAAAGTATTCGGCCGCAAATAATTGATGCGGTTTTTCTGCGCAGACAGATGAGTTAAAAATAATGGCGAGCCGTGGCTCGCCATTATTTTTTATGGTCGGGTTCGCTATTTTTTCGGCCGAAACGGCTTGATGACAGTTTCATTGCACTCGAGATACGGCCCTTCCATCAAATCGATACAGTAGGGGATGGCGGGGAAGACTGCATCCAGACATTCGCGGATTGATTTGGGCTTGCCCGGCAGATTGACGATCAGGGTATCGTCGCGCAGTCCGGCAGTCTGGCGTGACAGAATGGCAGTCGGCACAAATTTGAGGGATTCGGCCCGCATCAGCTCGCCAAAGCCCGGCATCATGCGATCACATACCGCCTCGGTCGCTTCCGGCGTGACATCCCGCTTGGCCGGGCCGGTGCCGCCTGTGGTGACGATGAGACAACACTGCTCCTCATCCGCCAGCCGGATCAGGGTCGCTTCAATCTGATCCTGCTCATCGGGGATCACCTGATAGACAGGTTCCCACTCCGAGGTCAGATAGGCGTTCAGGGTGTCGATGATGGCCTTGCCGGAGAGGTCTTCATAGATGCCCGCGCTGGCGCGATCGCTGACGGTGACGATACCGATTTTTGCCTTGCTCATGGTCTGCTCTTGAATGTCCGATAAAAGTGGCAATTAAAATAACATAATCAGTGAGATATGTTAAACCGTCAGGAGATGACGCGGGTCGGTGAGGGAAGAATAAAGTGTCGAATGAAGCAAAATAAGGCCACCCGGATTTTATTTGCAATAAAAAACAGAAAATCACAACCTAAAATGTATAAGTGTTTTATCTCGCCTGAATTAAAAACAATCGCTTGTTTCCAAACACAATTAAAATAGATAGACACCCTCGTAGTGACCATTGTCCGGTTTAGTCGCCAGTGGATGGATTGAACCCTTTTTAGCCGCGTCGTATATACAGATTTATATGGCTGGGACGTGATGGTGTGGTACCGCAGTGTGTTGCCAGCAATAGTCGCCAAGGAGGGCATATGGAGTTGCCTGATTTTGACACCCTGAAGGAGTTGGCTGCGAGTGAGCCCTCCCGGCTGGATGCGATTCTGGAGCAGCAGATCGACCAGTTGATGGCCCGAGCGAGCCCCGATCAGCAGCGCCGTCTGCGCGGGTTGCAGTTCAAAATTGATGGTCAGCGCCGTCTGGCGAAAAACAATCTTGATAGCTGTATCCGGATTACCAACATGATGCGGGAATCTTTTTATTTGATGCGCAGCGAAATGAGTCAGTTCAGAGAAGAGGGGGTGCCTCCTCCTGAAAGCGATGGCAGTGGTAAAATAATCCGTCTGGCGGACTATCGACGTCGTAAATAATCTGCAATAACCCACTTGGTTGATATTTCAGCCAAATCGGTGAGGCCATGATAAAGGGAATTGCTGGCGACCTGATTGTTATGGTTTTTAATGTTAGTCGTAATGTATTTGTGATGTAATTTCTTTTCTCCTTCTTGTAATAACTTATTAGTCAGGTTGTGATAGGGGTGGATGAATAACAGTAAAAGTTAGGCTAATATGGCCGAAATTTTTATTGCTACGACTCGAAGGGATTATGAGAAGTATCACACCAAGACGGGTGTTGTCGCGGGAGCAACAGACAGAGATCACCCGCATTATCGTCAAGGTGGGTCAGATGTTGGCCCAGTTCGGGGCGGAGAGCCGGATCATCGAGCAGACCACGGTGCGGTTGGGGATGGCACTGGGGCTGGAGAGTGTCGAGATGGCCATCTCTTCCAGTGCCATCGTGCTCACCAGCCTCTATCAGGGGGGCTGTGTTACTACTACCCGGCGGGTGCGTGAACATGGCATCAACATGCAGGTGGTGTGCGAGATCCAGCGGATCTGCATCATGGCGGAGAAAGAGCTGATCGGTGCCCGTGAAGTGCGCCAGCGCCTCGAGGCCATCGTCCCCTTCCACTATCACCCCTGGCTGGTGGTCCCCATGGTGGGGCTCTCTTGCGGCGCCTTCAGCCTGTTGTTTGGTGGTGACTGGCCTATCTTCCTGGTGACTTGCTTCTCGTCTGCCGTGGCGATGCGGGTGCGCCAGCTGATGGCCCGCCATCACCATAGCCCGCTCATCAACTTTGCCGCCACCGGCTTTATCGCTACTTTGCTCTCCTCCAGCGCCACCTTCTTCAACTGGGGTGACCAGCCTTATCTCGCCATGGCGGCCAGCGTGCTGCTGCTGGTGCCGGGCTTTCCGCTGATCAATGCGGTCTCCGACATGGTGAAGGGCTACTTCAACATGGGGCTGGCCCGCTGGGGGACCGCGACTCTGCTGACCATCAGCGCCGCCATAGGTATCATTTTGGCCATGTCGGTCACCGGTATCTGGGGGTGGAAAGTATGATGGACTTACTCTGGCTACTGGCCAAGGATGCCTTCTGGTCCTCCATCCCGGCGGTGGGGTTTGCCATGCTGTTCAACGTGCCACCACGGATGCTGAAGTATTGCGCCATGGGCGGCGCGCTGGCTCACAGCCTGCGTACCTTGCTGATCCACTATGGTATGCCCATCGAGTGGGCGACGCTGGCGGCGGCGACCACGGTCGGCTTTGTCTGCGTCTACTGGTCGCGCCGTCTGCTGGCGCCGCGTCCGGTGTTTAGCGTTGCCTCCATCATTCCGATGATCCCGGGGAGTTATGCCTTCAAGACCATGATTGCGGTGGTGGAGCTCAACATCAACGGCGTGACCATGGAGTTGATCCAGAGTGCGGTGGAGAACGGCCTCAAGGCGCTCTTTATCGTCGGTGCCCTCAGTTTCGGTTTGGCGATCCCCTCTCTGGTCGTGTACCGTAACCGCCCCATAATCTGACAGACGGTGAGAGGCCCCATGAAGATTTCCATGATTGTCGCCATGGCCCACGACAGGGTGATCGGCAAGGACAACCAGATGCCCTGGCATCTGCCTGCCGATCTGGCTCACTTCAAGCGTGTCACCCTCGGTAAACCGGTATTGATGGGGCGCAAAACCTTCGAATCCATTGGTCGACCGCTGCCCGGACGGCGCAATCTGGTGATCAGCCGCAATCCCGACTATCAGGCTGAGGGCATTGAGGTTGTGGACTCCGTCGAGGCGGCGCTGGCGCTGTTGGCAGGCAGCTCGGTGGAGGAGTTGATGGTGATCGGTGGGGGTCATCTCTATGCCGAGATGTTGCCGAGCGCAGATTGTCTCTACCTGACCCGCATCGATCTGGCGGTGGAGGGGGATACCCGCTTCCCTGCTTTTGACGATGGTCAGTGGCAACGCGTTGATTGCGAGAGCCACCCTGCCGATGAGAAGAACCAGCACCCCTATAGCTTCGAGACCTGGCAGCGCCGCTGACGGACGAATGCTAATGGGCAAATAACAACAAGGGCATCTTCGGATGCCCTTGTTGTTTTGTTGGGTTTTCAAGACGGGATTAGATGCCTGAGCCGTCGTTCTCGCCATTTTCCTCGTGCAAACCGCACTCGCGCTTGAGGCCGAAGAAGCGGGTCTGCTCCTCGCTCATACCCGGCTCCCACTTGGCGGTGGTGTGGACATCGCCCACCGAGAGATAACCCTGCTCCCACAGCGGGTGGTAGGGGAGGTCGAACTCCTTGAAGTAGTAGAAGACGTCCTTGTTGCTCCAGTCGATCACCGGCAGGAACTTGAAGCGGCCGCGCTGGATGCCCAGCACCGGCAGCTTGCCACGGCTGCCGGACTGCTCCCGGCGCAGGCCGGAGAACCAGGTCTGGGCCCCCAGCTCACGCAGGGCGCGGTCCATCGGCTCCACCTTGTTGAGCTGGTTGTAGCGGGTGATCCCCTCCCCCCCCTGCTCCCACAGGAGACCGAAGCGAGCCTCCTGCCAGGCAGGGCTGAGTTCGGCCCGGTAGATCTTCAGGTTGAGCGCGAGGCGCTCGGCCAGCTCGTCGATGAAACGGTAGGTTTCGGGGAACAGATAACCGGTATCGGTCAGCACTACCGGCACGTCGGCCCGCTCGCGGCTTACCAGATGGAGCATCAGCGCCGCCTGAATGCCGAAGCTGGATGAGAGCACATGCTCCCCCGGCAGATTGGCCAGGGCCCAGCGCACCCGCTCGGGGGCACTCATGGTATCCAGCTCCCGGTTGAGGGGCGCCAGCGCCTCGACTTGCTCCTCACGGCCGAGGGCCAGCAGTGCCTGCAGGTCAAGGCGGCCATCTTCAGTGACATTAAGCGGCAGATTAAGCGGCATAGAAGTCCCTCGCAGAATCGATAACGGGGGCAATTACCCCAACCCGGATCACGAAGTCGCCGAAGCACTCACCCTGATTTCGCTCGGTGGCCCAGCGGCCGATCAGCGCGTCCAGTTCGGCCAGGATCTGCGGCTCGGTGATGTTCTCCTGATAGAGACGCGGAATGCGGGTGCCCTCCAGGTTGCCCCCCAGATGGAGGTTGTAGCGGCCGGGCGCCTTGCCCACCAGACCCACCTCCGCCAGCATGGCGCGGCCGCAGCCGTTGGGGCAACCGGTGACCCGGAAAATGATGGCGTCATCCGCCAGCCCATGTTTGGTGAGCAAGCCCTCGATGTCGGTGACAAACGCCGGCAGCATGCGCTCCGCTTCAGCCATCGCCAGCGGGCAGGTGGGCAGGGCCACACAAGCCATGGACTGCTTGCGCTGCTCGCTTACTCCGTCATCCAGCAGGCCGTATTGGCGCGCCAGCCCTTCGATGCGGGCTTTCTCGCTGGCAGGTACCCCGGCGATGATCAGGTTCTGGTTGGCGGTCAGGCGAAAATCCCCCTGATGCACCTTGGCGATCTCCAGCATGCCGGTTTTGAGCGGCTTGCCCGGGAAGTCCAGCAGGCGGCCATTCTCGATAAACAGGGTGAGGTGATGCTTGCCGTCGATCCCCTCGACCCAACCGAAGCGATCGCCACGGCTGGTGAACTCATAGGGGCGAACCGGCCCGAACTGGATGCCGGCGCGGCTCTCCACCTCGGCCTTGAAGGCTTCGACGCCGACGCGTTCAAGGGTGTACTTGGTCTTGGCGTTCTTGCGATTGACCCGGTTGCCCCAGTCGCGCTGGGTGCTGACTACGGCCGCCGCCACCTCCAGCACGTGGGAGAGTGGGATGAAGCCAAAGTCGCTCGCCTTGCGCGGATAGGTGCTGGTGTCGCCGTGGGTCATGGCGAGCCCGCCGCCCACCAGCACGTTGAAGCCCACCAGCTTGCCGTTCTCGGCAATGGCCACGAAGTTGAGATCGTTGGCGTGGATATCTACGTCGTTGTGAGGCGGGATGACCACAGTGGTCTTGAATTTGCGCGGCAGGTAGTTGGAGCCCAGGATCGGCTCCTCATCCTGCCCCAGTTTTTCACCGTCCAGCCAGATCTCCACGTAGGCTCGGGTCTTGGGCAGCAGGTGTTCGGATATCTTCTTGGCCCACTCGTAGGCCTCCTGATGCAGCTCGGATTCCACCGGGTTGCTGGTGCAGAGCACGTTGCGGTTCACATCGCCGGCGGTGGCGATGGAATCGATGCCGGTGCTGTTGAGGGTCTGGTGCATCAGCTTGATGTCGCGCTTCAATACCCCGTGGAACTGGAAGGTCTGACGGGTGGTCAGGCGGATGCTGCCGTAGAGGCTGTGCTCTTCGGCGAACTTGTCGATGATCTGCCACTGGGCCGGGGTGATGATCCCACCCGGCAGGCGGGCACGCAGCATGACGTTGTGCAGCGGCTCCAGCTTCTGGGCAGCGCGCTCCGGGCGGATGTCGCGGTCATCCTGCTGATACATGCCGTGAAAGCGGATCAGCTGGAAGTTGTCGCCGTTGAAGCCGCCTGTGAGCGGATCCTGCAGATCTTGCTCAATGGTGCCGCGCAGGAAGTTGCTCTCGCGCTTGAGGCGCTCGTTGTCGGCCAGCGGCCCTTCGACCGGTCCCGCTTTTGGGTGAGAAAGAGGTTGTTTGCTCATCAATAGACATCCCTTTGATAACGTTTGGCACGACGCAATTCGCTCAAATACTCTTCTGCTTCCTCACGGCTCTTGTGGCCGTGTTCGGCAATCACTTCCAGCAGGGCCTCCTGCACATCCTTGGCCATCTTGTTGGCGTCACCACACACATAGAAGTGAGCGCCTGCTTCCAGCCACTGATAGATCTCCTGGCCCGCTTCGCGCAGGCGGTCCTGCACATAAATCTTGTGGGCCTGATCCCGGCTGAAGGCTAGCGAGATCTTCGACAGCAGCCCCG
The DNA here is from genome assembly GCF_040908445.1 of Aeromonas sp. R10-2. Taxonomy (NCBI): domain Bacteria; kingdom Pseudomonadati; phylum Pseudomonadota; class Gammaproteobacteria; order Aeromonadales; family Aeromonadaceae; genus Aeromonas; species Aeromonas sp. R10-2. The sequence goes on from NZ_JBFODS010000043.1 coordinate 20,463, forward strand.
ATTTCACATAACGCTGCCACTCCACCTGATAGAGGAAATCCTGGGTAAAGTGGGGGTTGCCGAAGAAGAGCCAGTTCTTGCCCTCGGCTCCCTGGGCTTCCCGTTCCTGCATAAAGGCGCGGAACGGGGCGATGCCGGTGCCCGGGCCCACCATGATGACGGGGGTGTCGGGGTTTTGCGGCAGGCGGAAGTTGTCGTTGTGTTCGACGAATACCCGTACTTCGCCATCCTCAATCAGCCGATCCGCCATATAGGAGGAGGCGGCGCCAGAGCGCACAGTGCCATCTTCCTGCGGGTAACGCACCACACCGACGGTCAGGTGCACCTCCTCTTCCACTTCGCGCTGGCTTGATGCGATGGAGTAGAGGCGCGGGGTGAGCGGGCGCAGCAGGCCAAGCAGCTGCTCGGCAGTGAGCGCGGTCGGGAAGCGCTTCAGTACATCCACAATCTGGGCTGAAGCGACCAGCGCATTGACCTGAACCTTGTCGCCGGCCAGATCTTTCAGCGCCGCGTTGCCTGATATGTCAGCAAGTCCTGCGATAAAGCCGCCGTGCAAGCGCGTCAGTTCCAGCTCGCGGCTGAGCACTTCGCGCAGTCTGCCGTGGGCGGTAGCCTCGTCGCCGGAGAGACCGGCTAGCGCCAGCACTTCAGTAACCAGTTCGGCATCGTTGTCGAACCAGACGCCGAGGGCATCACCCGGTTGATAGGTGAGGCCGGAGTCGGCCAGATTGATCTCGATATGGCGGATATCCTTGGTGGAATCGCGGCCGGTGATCTTCTGATTGACCGACAGGCGGGCAGGGAAGGGGTTCTCCTTGCTGTACTGGCTGTGGCCAACCGCCTGCTGCACCGCGCTGGCTACGCTGCTGCTGGCCGCTCCGGTAGAGAGGGTCGCGGTGATGGCATTGAGCGCCTGTTCGCCCCACGCCTTGGCGGCATCCTGATAATCCACATCGAGGCTGGCGAGTTCATAAATGCGCTCGGCCCCTGCTTTGGCGAGGAAGTCGTCAAAATCTTTGCCGGTCTGGCAGAAAAATTCGTAGGAGCTGTCACCCAGCCCCAGCACCGCGAACTTGAGCCCGTCCAGCTTGCCAAGTTTGCCTTTTTTAAGCTGCTCGAACAGATCGACGGCGCTCTCCGGCGGTTCACCCTCCCCGTAAGTGCTCACTACCACCAGCAGGTGGCTCTCTTTCTTGAGCTGCTTGGGTTTGTAGTCGGCCATCGACGCTAGGGTGACCGGTAGACCGCGGGCCTCGGCCTGCGCCTTGATGGCAGTGGCGACACCTTTGGCGTTGCCGGTCTGGGAGGCGTAGAGAATGGTCAGGCTGCCGCTGGGTGCAGCCACGGCGGCGCTGGTTGCAACGCTCTGCTGACCGGTCTGGGAGAGGCCGTAGAGATATCCGCTCACCCAGGCCAGTTGCTGGGTATTGAGGGTCGAGAGTACCTGACCCAACTGACGTTGCTGCTCGTCAGAGAGGGGGGAGAGGTTGAATGGGGAATCCTTCAATTGCATCACACGCGTCTTCCATGGTCTGATTTTTGGCCAGATTAAAGGGCGTGTTGGATAACAACAAAGAATAAAAATATCTTCTTTATTCCATTATTGAATTTATAAAGTGATTTGGCGGTAAAGGAGATAGAAAAACGCCCCGCAGTCGCGGGGCGTTTTTATTGGCTATCACGCTTGGGATTGACCCAAGGGATTTAGCTGGCTTCTGTGGGCCTTACTTCTGCGGATCTTACTTTTGTGGACGTAAGGCCGGGAACAGAATGACGTCACGGATGGTGTGGCTGTTGGTGAACAGCATGACCAGACGGTCGATACCGATACCCTGACCGGCAGTCGGCGGCAGGCCGTGTTCCAGTGCGGTGACGAAGTCGGCGTCGTAGAACATGGCTTCGTCGTCGCCTGCTTCTTTCTGATCAACCTGATCCTGGAAGCGCTTGGCCTGATCTTCTGCATCGTTCAGCTCGGAGAAGCCGTTGGCCAGCTCGCGGCCACCGATGAAGAACTCGAAGCGGTCGGTTACGTCCGGGTTCACGTCGTTGCGGCGGGCCAGCGGAGAAACGGCAGCCGGGTACTCGGTGATGAAGGTCGGTTGCAGCAGCATGTGCTCCACGGTCTCTTCGAAGATCGCGGTGATCACGTGGCCCAGTTCCCATCCCTTCATCAGATCGATGTGCAGACGCTTGGCAACGGCCTTGGCGCTCTCGAGGGTAGCCAGATCGTCCAGGGTTACATCCGGGTTGAACTTCAGGATGGACTCGACCATGGTGAGGCGCTGGAACGGCTGACCGAAATCGATGGTCAGACCCTCTTCGCCCTCTTTGGCGTAACGGATCTTGGTGTCGCCCAGAATGTCCTGCGCCAGGGTACGCAGCAGCTCTTCGGTCAGGTCCATCAGATCGATGTAGTCGGCGTAGGCCATGTAGAACTCGATCATGGTGAACTCGGGGTTGTGACGAACCGAGATACCTTCGTTACGGAAGTTGCGGTTGATCTCGTAGACACGCTCGAAACCACCGACCACCAGACGCTTCAGGTAGAGCTCCGGAGCGATACGCAGGTACATATCGATGTCCAGCGCATTGTGGTGAGTGACGAACGGACGCGCGGAGGCACCACCCGGGATGACTTGCATCATCGGGGTTTCCACTTCCATGAAGCGCTTTTCATTGAAGAATTTACGGATACCGGCAACCACCTGGGTGCGGATCATGAAGGTCTTGCGGGACTCTTCGTTGGCGATCAGATCCAGGTAGCGCTGGCGGCAGCGAGCTTCCTGGTCGGTCAGGCCTTTGTGCTTCTCGGGCAGCGGACGCAGCGCCTTGGTCAGCAGGCGGATATCGGAAACGTGAACGGAGAGCTCACCGGTCTGGGTCTTGAACAGGGTACCTTCGACACCCACGATGTCGCCCAGATCCCACTTCTTGAACTGCTCGTTGTAGAAACCTTCCGGCAGGTCGTCACGGGTGACGTAGACCTGGATCTTGCCGGCCATGTCCTGCAGGGTGGCGAAAGAAGCCTTGCCCATGATCCGGCGGGTCATGATGCGACCGGCAATCTTCACCCGTTTACCCAGGCTCGTCAGCTCCTCGGCGCTTTTGTCGTCGAACTCTGCGTGCAGATCGCCAGAGAGGCTGTCGCGACGGAAGTCGTTGGGGAAAGGATTACCCTGGGCGCGCAGGGCGGCCAGCTTGGAACGACGCTCGGTCATCTCGTTGTTGAGTTCGAGAGTTTGGTCGACTTCCGGAGTGATGGTTTGTTCAGACATGGTGATTCCTGCTTGTTTACAGACCTGATTTCAGGCTGGCTTCGATAAACTTGTCCAAGTCACCGTCGAGCACCGATTGGGTATTACGGGTTTCGACGCCGGTGCGCAGATCCTTGATACGGGAGTCATCCAGCACATAGGAACGGATCTGGCTGCCCCAACCGATATCAGACTTGGTCTCTTCCAGGGCTTGTTTCTCAGCGTTCTGCTTCTGAATTTCCAGCTCGTAGAGCTTGGCTTTCAGCTGCTTCATACACTGGTCTTTGTTTTTGTGCTGGGAACGGTCGTTCTGGCACTGTACCACGACACCGGTCGGAACGTGGGTAATACGTACCGCGGATTCGGTTCGGTTAACGTGCTGACCACCGGCACCGGAGGCACGGTAGACGTCGATCCGCAGATCCGCCGGGTTGATCTCGATATCGATATCGTCGTCGATCTCGGGGTAGACGAACACAGAACAGAAGGAGGTGTGACGGCGGCCACCGGAATCGAACGGAGACTTGCGAACCAGACGGTGTACGCCGGTTTCGGTACGCAGCCAGCCGAATGCATATTCGCCGGTGAACTTGATGGTGGCGGATTTGATACCAGCCACGTCGCCTTCGGAGCATTCAATCAGCTCGGGCTTGTAGCCGTGGGCATCGCCCCAGCGCAGGTACATGCGCAGCACCATGTTGGCCCAATCCTGCGCTTCGGTACCACCGGAGCCGGATTGAATATCGATATAGCAGTCGGAGCCGTCGTGCTGGCCGGAGAACATGCGGCGGAACTCGAGGTCCACCAGCTTGGCTTCCAGTTGCTCGGATTCGGCGATAGCTTCGTTGAAGGTCTCTTCGTCTTCTCCTTCCACGGCCAGGCTCACCAGCATCTCGACGTCATCCACGCCCTGGGTCAGGGTGTCGATGGTGCCGACCACGTTTTCCAGCGCGACGCGCTCTTTGCCCAGCGCCTGTGCGCGCTCGGGTTCATTCCATACGTCCGGCTGTTCCAGCTCGGCGTTGACCTCTTCTAGACGCTCTTTCTTGGCGTCATAGTCAAAGGTACCCCCTAAGAAGCTCGGTCCGCTCAGACAGCTCCTTAAGTTTATTTAATACGGGATTAACTTCGAACATCGTGAAAACTCTCAGGGTCGATGTGATTTAAAAACGGGATATTCTAGCCAATTGTGGAAGGAATAAACAGGGTTGCCTTGGCTTGTGCGGCTCATGCCGTCAATTTCTGGTGCACTTTTCTCCACCTCGGTAGAAAATATCGCCCGCCGACCCATTTTCAGGTTCAGTTTTGGCCATTCGGGTCGCTAATGACTACGTGTAGTGTTGTGCAATTTAGGGAAAAACCCGCTCCTCACCTCAATAAGAAGAACACATGATGAAAAACCTGTCACTCAAGCAGAAGATACTGTTGTCAGTGGTGATCGCCCTTTCGCTGGTGATCTCGTTGCTCTCCTGGCAGAGCTATAGCAGCCAGAAGAGTCTGTTGCTGCAAGGCAGCCAGGAGCAGTTGCAGCGGTTGGGCACCCAGCAGGCCGAGCGTGTCAGCGACTGGCTCGCCGCCCGTCGCGACGTCATTCAGGCGCTTGGCAACAAGGCCGGTGTCGACCCCCTCAATGCCTTGCAACAGGCACAAGTTTCCGGCCGTTTCCAGCTCACCTATTTCGGTGAGAGCAGCGGCAAGATGAATGACTCCGATCCCTCCATCAACCGCGATGGCTACGACCCGCGCTCCCGTGGCTGGTATCAGGAAGCAATGGGCAAGGGCGGCCTGATTGTCACCAAGCCCTATCTCGACGTGGCTTACAACATCATGGTGGTGACCCTGGCCCAGCCGGTTTCTGGCGGGGTAGTCGGTGGTGACCTCTCCATCGCCTCGCTGGTGGAGGACGTCACCAAGATGAAGCTGCCGGCCGATGGTTTTGCCATCATGATGCACAAAGACGGCACCATCATCGCCTACAAGGATGCCGCCAAGGCGATGAAACCGGCCACCGAGATCGACAACGATCTGACCAATGCGCTGATCGAGCAGAGCAAGGCCAGCAACGGTCTGGTGGCGGCCTACTTCGACAACGAAGGACGTGACAAGCTGCTGTGGGCGGTCGATATCCCCGACACCGACTGGGAACTCGTGTTGGTGCTGGACAAGGCCGCGCTGGAAGCGCCGCTCTCCTCCCTGCTGATGACCCAGCTGGGCATGGCGCTGCTGGTGCTGGTGGGCAGTATCCTCGCTATCTCCTGGCTGGTCAGCATGCTGCTGGGCCCGCTCAGCAAGGTCTCCCAGGCACTGGCACGCATTGCCGATGGTAACGGCGATCTGACCCAGCGCATCAAGATCGATGCCAACGATGAAGTGGGTCAGCTGGCGAACAGCTTCAACCGCTTCGTCGGCAGCCAGCACCAGCTGATCGGTAATATCCGCCAGCTGGCCAACGAGCTGAACGCCGATGCCGAGCGCAGTCTGGTGACCAACCAGGCCGCGGTGGACGAGCTGCAGCGTCAGCAGCAGGAGGTGACCATGGTCGCCACTGCGGTCACCGAGATGGCGAGCGCCACCATGGAGATCGCCGGCAACGCCGAGAACACCGCCGCCGCTGCCCAGCAATCTGCCCAGAGCAGTGAGCAGGGCAAGATGCTGGTGAACAAGACCCGCCAGTCCATCAATGGTCTGGCTGAAGAGGTGGGGCAGGCGACCGAGGTGATCGGCGAGCTGAGCCGTCACGCGCAGGCCATCACCAGCATCCTCTCCACCATTCAGGGGATTGCCGAGCAGACCAACCTGCTGGCGTTGAACGCGGCCATTGAAGCGGCCCGCGCCGGTGAGCAGGGTCGTGGTTTTGCGGTGGTGGCTGACGAGGTGCGGGTACTGTCTCGCCGTACTCAGGACTCCACCCAGCAGATCCAGTCCACCATCGAGACCCTGCAACAGACCACCGCCCGCGCGGTGAGCCTGATGCAGACCAGTCAGGGGCTGGCGGACAACAGCGTGCAGGATGCGGATCAGGCGGTGCGCGCACTGGAAGAGATCACCAGTGCCATCTCCCTCATCTCCGACATGGCGGGCCAGATCGCCACTGCCGCTGAGGAGCAGACCCAGGTGACCGGCGAGATCACCCAGAACACCACCGCCATCAAGGATGTGAGTGACGAGATCACCGCCGCCGCCATGCGCGATCTGGATCAGGCCCAGAGTCTCAAGGGACGGGCAGCTGACCTTAACCAGCAGGTGTCGACCTTTATCCTGTAAGGTGCAACTCTCGGCCTGTTCCGGCTGAGATAAAAAAGCCCCGCCCTCTGTCGAGTGCGGGGCTTTTTGTTGTTCGGGGAAGTGCGGGATATAGGGATTCCGGGTTGCTCGCGGGTCACCCTGGTGGCGGATACGAGCCCCGGCTCTGCCTGCGTCACCTGGCGAGTCGATAACAAACAAAGAGCCCACCGAAAGGTGGGCTCTGATCATATACGTCTGACGGAAAGGGAATTACAGGAATGGCATCGCCATAAACAGCTTGATCACCATGGCGTTGATGATGTCGATAAAGAAGGCGCCCACCATGGGCACCACCAGAAACGCCAGGTGGGAGGGACCGAAGCGCTGGGTGATGGCCTGCATGTTGGCGATGGCTGTCGGGGTGGCCCCCAGGCCAAAGCCGCAGTGACCTGCCGCCAGCACAGCCGCATCGTAATTTTTGCCCATGACCCGGAAGGTGACGAAGATGGCGTAGAGCGCCATCGCCACTGTCTGGGCGGCCAGCAGAATGAAGATGGGCAGCGCCAGGCTGGCCAGATCCCACAGTTTCAGGCTCATCAGTGCCATGGCGAGGAACAGCGACAGGCTGACGTTGCCCAGCAGGGAGACTTCTCGATCGCTCACCTCATGCCAGTTCAGCAGGGTCAGGACGTTGCGCAGCAGCACGCCGACAAACAGCACGCAGACAAAGATCGGCAGCTCGAAGGCGCCCCCTTTGAGGGAAGCAGAGAGCAGCTCGCCTCCCTTGAGGCTGATGGCGATCAGCGCCAGCGTCTCGATGACGCTGAAAGTGGTGAGGGGGCGCTCCATATCGGGCATTTCGAAGCCCTGGGGGGCCTCATCCTGATTGTGCTCCTCACCGGGCACCTGCACTTTCTTCACCAGATAGCGAGCGACGGGACCACCGATCAGGCCGCCCAGCACCAGACCGAAGGTGGCACAGGCGATGGCGAGTTCGGCGGCGGATTGCACGCCGTATTTCTCGGAGAAGGTGGCACTCCAGGCAGCACCGGTGCCGTGGCCGCCGGAGAGAGTGATGGAGCCGGCCAGCAGCCCCATGTGGGGATCCAGACCGAGCAGGGTCGCCAGACCGACACCCAGACTGTTCTGCACCAGCAGCAGGCCGGTGACCACCATCAGGAAGGTAACCACCGCCTTGCCGCCGCGTTTCAGGCTGGCGAGATCGGCGGAGAGACCGATGGAGGCGAAGAAGGCCAGCATCAGCGGGGTTTGCAGGCTGGTATCAAATTGCAGCTCCATCTGCAGGGTGGAGCGCAACAGCAGCAGTACCAGCGCGACCACCAGGCCGCCGGCTACCGGTTTGGGGATGTTGAAGGTACGCAGCAGCCCGACTCGGGTAACCAACACCCGGCCAAGCAGCAATACCAGAGTGGCAGCGACCAGCGTTGCGTAGGAATCAAGTTGTAACATTCAGTACTCCCATGTTGATTGGCTGTGTCTTTCATAGCAAAAGACTTACAGATTCAGCCGGGATGAAAACAGTGTGGCTTATGTGCCAGCAAAGAAGGGGAAACATCTCCCCGCCCCAGGAAAGATGGGGCTTGTGCGGGCCTGAAATGCTCAGGCATCCAGATGAGATTTTAGTAAAATCCGGCGGATTGTAGCAAAAAGCATCGTTTAATTCCATCTTTGTCGTATTAATGCTCGTTTTAGTGGTTTATTGTGACATTTAACACTATGTGGGTAGAGGGCAGAAAAGCCGAAAAGGGTGCATGGAACGGCTGTCATTTGGGGCGCCAGTCTCTATAATTCGCCGGTTTCCGCTGCACGCAGAGGCGCTGGCGGGCGTTGACATTGTGGTTCACCCCGACATGGTTCATGTTTTGGCGGTGTTCACTTCATCAAGAGGAGAGGGTGTGAAGAAGTCTATCTACATTGCCTACACAGGCGGCACCATAGGGATGCAGCGTTCCGATCACGGCTACGTGCCGATGGCGGGCTTTATGGAAGACTGTCTGGCGCGGATGCCCGAGTTCCATCGCCCCGAGATGCCGGATTACCATATCCACGAATATGCCCCTCTCATCGACTCCTCCGACATGACCCCGGCGGACTGGCAGCGCATCGCCGAGGATATTCGCGACAACTACGAGAAATACGATGGCTTCGTGATCCTGCATGGTACCGACACCATGTCGTTCACCGCCTCGGCGCTCTCTTTCATGCTGGAAGATCTGCACAAGCCGGTCATCATCACCGGCTCCCAGATCCCGCTGGCCGAGCTGCGCTCCGACGGTCAGCAGAACCTGCTCAACGCCCTCTATATCGCGGCCAACTACCCGATCCACGAGGTGACGCTGTTCTTCAACAACCAGCTCTATCGCGGCAACCGCAGCAAGAAGGTGCACGCCGACGGCTTCCACGCCTTCGACTCCCCCAACTATCCACCGCTGCTAAATGCCGGGATCGCCATCTCGCTGGAAGCGGGTGAGCTGGGTGTGCCCTCCGCGCGGCCGCTGGTGCTGCACGACATCACCCCCCAGCCCATCGGCGTGGTGACCCTCTATCCGGGGATCTCCAGCGAGGTGATCGCCAACATCCTGCAACAGCCGGTGAAGGCGCTGATCCTGCTGTCGTTCGGGGTTGGCAATGCGCCGCAGAACCCGGCCATGCTGGCGCTGCTCTCCGAGGCCTCTGCCCGCGGCGTCATCATCGTCAACCTGAGCCAGTGCCTGCACGGCAAGGTCAACATGGGGGGTTATGCCACCGGCAACGCCCTGTCGCGGGCCGGGGTGATCTCGGGCTTTGACATGACCGCCGAAGCGGCGCTCACCAAGCTGCACTTCCTGTTGAGCCAAGACTTGCCATCCCACCGCATTCGCGAGCTGATGCAGCAGTCCCTGCGCGGGGAGCTGACTCCCTGAGAAACTGTCCGCGACCTTACTGCGAAGCCGTGATCAAGGCTCATGTGCTGCTCGGAATCCTCACGTATATCTATACGCTCCGGTTCCTGCGCTGCGCTTCACCTTGCTGACGTCTTCTCGCTACAGATCGTGAACAGCTTCTGACCTCCCCACCATGGGGAGAGTGGAAAAAGAGGGGAGCCATCATGGCTCCCCTCTCTGTTGTGGCCGCTGTGAGCGGCCTGCCGGGTCAGGTTCAATGGTTAAGGTCGACCCGGACTATCTCTTCCTCGTCGCGATACTGACGCTTGAGCTCGCTCTTGCTCTTCATCACAATCTCGCCGTCACGACCGATGTTCATATGCTCGGGATTATCGAGATGCATCGCCTGCCAGGCCATCACGGCTTGCAGGGAGGTGGCCTTCTGCTCGTCGGTGAGGGGCTTGCCATCGGGCCACTTGCCCAGCTCGACAGCGGTTTTGAGCCGCTCATACACCTCTTCGGGCATCTGCCTGATAGCTTGTAAAAACTCACCCTGTTGAAACGACATCCGGCCTCTCCTTGAACTATGAGCCATAAACAGCGGGATCTGACGGGTCATGCAGGTAGACCCTATCGGTCTATGCCGGCAGATCCTGGCGGACTACGCCAGCCATCTGCTCCATCACCCGCACTACCTGACAACTGTACCCGAACTCGTTGTCATACCATACGTAGAGCACACAGTGATCTCCTTCGGCGATGGTCGCATGGGAGTCGACGATGCCCGCATAACGGGAACCCACCATGTCGGAGGAGACCAGCTCGGTGCTGGCGCTGAAGTCGATCTGGCGATGGAGGGCCGAGCTTAGCGCCATCTGTTGCAGATAGGCGTTGAGGCTCTCCCGATCGGTGGCCTGCTCCAGCGACAGATTGATAATCGCCAGCGAGACGTTGGGGGTCGGCACCCGGATGGCGTTGCCGGTCAGCTTGCCCTTGAGTTCGGGCAGCGCCTTGGCCACCGCCTTGGCGGCGCCGGTGCTGGTCATCACCATATTGAGGGCGGCACTGCGACCGCGGCGCTCCCCCTTGTGATAGTTGTCGATGAGGTTCTGATCGTTGGTGTAGGAGTGGACCGTCTCCACGTGGCCGTGGCGGATGCCGTATCGCTCCTGCATCACCTTGAGCACCGGGGTGATGGCGTTGGTGGTACAGGAGGCGGCGGAGATGATCCTGTCATCCGGGCCTATCACCTCATGGTTGACCCCGAACACCACGTTCTTCATTTCCCCTTTGCCGGGGGCAGTCAGCAACACCTTGCCGGCACCGCGCGCTTTCAGGTGCTCGGAGAGGCCTGCCTCGTCACGCCATACCCCGGTGTTGTCGACGATCAGCGCATCGTGAATGCCGTAGGCGGTGTAGTCGATGTCGGCCGGGCTATTGGCGTAGATCACCTGAATGAAGGTGCCGTTGGCGATGATGGCGCTGCGCTCCACATCCACCTCGATGGAGCCGTTGAAGGGGCCATGCACCGAGTCGCGGCGCAGCAGGCTGGCGCGTTTTTCCAGATCTCCGTCGCGACCACCGCGTACCACGATGGCGCGCAGACGCAGCGGATTGGCAGCGCCGGTGCGCTCGATCAGCAGGCGGGCCAGCAGGCGGCCGATGCGGCCAAAGCCGTAGAGCACCACGTCGGTCGGCTGCGGCATCTGGCTGCGGCCAAGGGCCGGTGCCAGTCGCGCTTGCAGATAGTCCTCGATCCCCGCTTCATCCTGATGATCCTGCCAGTAGCCGACTGCCAGCTTGCCAAGGTCAACCTCGGCGGCGGTGGGTTTGAGGGCAACGATGGCCTGAAGCAGAGGGAAGCTTTGCTGGATGGGGAGGGGGGCGCCCTGGTGGCGGCGGACGACCCGGTGGGCCTTGAGGATATCGATGGTGGAGGCGTTTTGCAGCGGGCGGCCGTAGAGGGTGATCTCGACTCCTTGTTGTCGGTAGAGGCGACCAATCAAGGGCTGCATGGCTTCGGCGAGCTCCTGGCTCTCCTGCCACGCTTGCAAGTAGTGCTCGTGGGTCATTGACCAGATCCTTTATTTCACGTTGTTGGTGTAAATAGAAAATTCGTCGAATGCAGATCAGTGTAGGGGTGTATATTTCGTTATATTATTCTGCAATCGCGGCCTTATATGGCGCGCGCATTGTAATGGATATGTAACCGGTTTGCTAGCCGGAGGTGGCCCGTAAAGGCGCCAGTTGTTACCAACCCGCGTTACCAACAAGATGTGAACCATGGCCAATTTCCCCCTGCGACAGACCTTCATCATGCTTTCAGTCGGCCTTGCCGTGGCTGGCTGCAATGACGACCGGATCCACAACATCTGTGGCAATCATCCCGAGCTCTGCCAGGATCTGGTGGACGATGGCTGGTGTCGCTACGAGCGTACCGATGTGATCCGCAGTCGCTTCTATCTCAAGGAGGAGGGGACGGATCGGCGCAAGTATGAGCTGATGCGTAACCTTGAGCGCTATCTCAAATGTGCCGAGCGTTCCACCAGCATTGAATACAAGAATGCCCGCGAGCAGAAGAGTCCACGGGTCGAGGGCATGCTGGCGGCCGGGGATCAGTTGGCTCAGCTCGATGCGGCGACCCGCAATTCGCAAGATCCCTACCTGCTGCTCTGGCACTGGACCAACAACACCAACGAGCTGGCTCGCCAGCAGTTTATGGCGCTGGAAGGTACCAAGGCGCTGGATGAACCCGAGCTGCAACTGGCGCTCGGCGGTATCTACGCCAAGAGCGACCCCGAAAAGGCCATCGCCACCCTGCAGCACGGCCTATCCCTCTATCAGGAGGGGGATAAGGTGAACAGCCGCATATTCACCTCCCTCAGCACCCTCTATATGGGCCAGAAACAGTATGGGCTGGCCTATCTGTGGGGCAAGGTGAGCGAGTCGTTTCAGGATGCGCCAGAGATCTCTGCCAAGCGTTTTGGCATCTACCACACCCTGAGCAAGACAGAGCAGGATGGCTACGATGTGCGGGCTGCCGAAATTGTCGAGCAGCTCAAGCATGGCAACTACCGGCCCTGAGGCAGTGATGACGACGCTCTCCCCGGCCAGCTGCTGGCCCAATCCGTTCGATCTCTCTTTCGTTCATGGCGAGATACGTACCGATGGCCGCACGCTTGAGCGCCTCACGGTGCGTGCCGTGGTGCCCCGTGGCGACGAGCTGCTGCTGGTCCACTCCCGGGTCAACGGCGATCTGATGTTCCCCGGGGGCGGCATTGAAGCGGGGGAGAGCCACCATGTGGCGCTCGCTCGCGAGCTGCTGGAGGAGTGCGGTGCCGAGCTGCGGGAAGTGGGGGGCCTGCTTGGCGAGACCCGTGAATATCGCGCCGCCCGCGAGCCGGGGTTCGATGCCTACTGCATCCGCTCGCTCTACTACTTGTGCCGGATTGGCGATCAGCTGGTGGCCCCGCAGCCGCAGCCCTACGAGATCCGCCTTGGCTTCGTGCCCGGCTGGTTTGCCCTCGACGAAGCGTTGCAGACCAACAAGACCCAGCTGGCGGGGCCCTGTCCCCAGTGGACGGCGCGAGAGACCCGGGTGCTGGCCCAGCTGCAACGCTGGCATCAGCAGGGGATCTTCGACCACGGCTACTGAAGTAGATCAAGCCGCAACGGCCAGTGATACCAACAAAAAGAGCGCCAATAGGCGCTCTTTTTAATTGAGATGGAGGCGGTTATTTAGCCACTCTGTCGTGCGAGATCACTTGACCTCTTCGCCCTTGGCTTGCAGATCAGCATGGTAGGAAGAGCGAACGAAAGGACCACAGGCTGCGTGGGTAAAGCCCAGCTCCATGGCGACATCTTTCAGCTCGTCAAACTCTGCTGGCGGCACGTAGCGTTTCACCGGCAGGTGGTGGCGGCTCGGCTGCAGATACTGACCCAGGGTCAGCATGTTGACGCCGTGGGCGCGCAGATCCTTGAGCACCTCGACGATCTCTTCGTTGGTCTCGCCAAGGCCCATCATCAGACCGGACTTGGTCGGCACGTGGGGGTGCATCTCTTTGATGCGGCGCAGCAGCTCCAGCGACCACTTGTAGTCGGCGCCCGGGCGGGCGACGCGATACATGCGCGGTGCGGTTTCCAGGTTGTGGTTGAAGACATCCGGCGGGGTTTCGCGGAACACCTCCAGCGCCTGCTCCATCCGGCCACGGAAGTCCGGGGTCAGGATCTCGATGCGGGTCTGCGGGCTGTGCTCGCGGATCTCGCGAATGCAGTCGGCGAAGTGCTGGGCACCGCCGTCGCGCAGATCGTCGCGGTCCACCGAGGTGATCACCACATACTTGAGGTTCATCTCCTTGATGGTCAGCGCCAGCTTCTTCGGCTCTTCCGGATCGAGTGCCAGCGGGCGGCCGTGGGCCACGTCGCAGAAGGGGCAGCGACGAGTGCAGATGGCGCCCATGATCATGAAGGTGGCGGTGCCGTGGTTGAAGCACTCCGCCAGATTGGGGCAGGAGGCCTCTTCACAGACCGAGTGCAGCTTGTTCTTGCGCAAGGTGCTCTTGATATGTTCGATCTTCTGGCTGGAGGGGGGCAGCTTGATCCGCATCCAGTCCGGCTTGCGAAGGAGTTCTTCGTTGGGATCCGGCATGAATTTCACCGGGATCAGGGCCATCTTGTCGCCATCGCGCAGCTTGACGCCCGGCTCCATACGAACGGGTTTGCTCATGATTCACTCTCGGTGTTTGTTATTGTTTGATAGCCAATCAGGCGGGCCAGCTCGGCCACCAGAATGGATTGCGCCTCGGCCACGCTTTGCGGGCCGCCCAGGGCGCTGGTCTGGGTCATGGCCATGCCCGCATAGCCGCACGGATTGATGTGCAGGAAGGGGGTCATGTCCATGTTGATGTTGAGGGCCAGCCCGTGGAACGAGCACCCCTTGCGGATGCGCAGACCCAGCGAGGCCAGTTTTGCCTCCATGCCAAGGTCATTTTTCACATAGACCCCGGGGGCATCGGCCTTGGCATAGGCCTGGATATCGCTTTTGGCGAGGGTGTTGATGATGGCTGTCTCCAGCGCGGTCACCAGCTCGCGAACCGAGAATTTGCAGCGGCGGACATCCACCAGTACGTAGAGCACCAGCTGGCCCGGGCCGTGATAGGTCACCTGACCGCCGCGATCGCTCTGCACCACCGGGATATTGCCCGGATTGAGCAGGTGTTCGGCCTTGCCGGCCTGACCCTGGGTGTAGACGGGATCGTGCTCGACCACCCAGAACTCGTCCGGGGTGTCGCTGGTGCGGTTGTCGGTGAAGGCTTTCATGGCGTCCCATACCGGCTGGTAGGGGCGGCGACCCAGCTGCCTGACAATCAGGCTGGACTGGGCGGGGATCTGGGATGACATGGCGTCCTCGCGGCGTGCTGCGGCCAAAAACAGTCGCCCCGCAGAACGGGGCGAGAGAGAAATTACAGTACGTATTTCACCAGCTCGATCTTGCCAAGGGCGTGGTACATCGCTTCGATGTGCTCTTTGCTCTGGGCAGTCACGGTCACGCGGACCGAGTGGTAGTTGCCCTTGGAGCTGGGCTGGACTGTCGGGCTGTAGGTGCCGGGGGCGTGCTGCTGCAGCACTTCAACCACCATTTCCGGCAGTGCCGGGTCGGCAACGCCGAGTACCTTGAACGGGAATTTGCAGGGAAACTCCAGCAGTTCATCAAACTTGGTATTCATTTACTCACCTTTTGCGTCATCACCGGGATGACTTCATCTTGGATGGCTAGTGGCCGATGGCCCGTGGAGGCCGCCATTTCAAGTCTATATGGGCACGGCTCATAACTATATGGGCGCTGCCCGGACCGGGATCAAGGCCAGGATCGGTCAGACAAGGATGGAAGTGCTGCTTTTTACCACAAATCAGGGTGAGGCGGAACCTGCAGTTTACAGGGTTATTCACTGCCTTTATCCGTCACAGACAGCAGCGGCGCCTGTTGGCGCCGCTGTTTGGTGAGGATTGTGCGTTGGATTACTTGAACCAGCTGGTGACCAGCAGTACCAGGTAGTCCCACAGACGGCTCATCAAGCCACCTTCCTGCACCTCTTCCAGGGCGACCAGCGGCACCTGCTTGATCTCTTTATCGCCCTGCTTCAGGAACACGGTACCGACGCGCTGACCCTTGGCCAGCGGCGCTTTCAGCTCGCTGTCGAGCTGGAAGTCAGCCTTCAGGTTGTTGCCCTGGCCGCGGGTGACCAGCACGGAGACATCTTTGTCGACGCCCAGTTTCACTTCCGGTTTGTCGCCCATCCAGACCTTCTGGGTGACCAGCTCGGTGCCTGCCTTGTACGGGGTCAGGCTCTGGAAGAAGCGGAAGCCATAGGTGAGCAGTTTTTTGCTCTCGGCGGCGCGGGAGGCTTCACTGCTGGCGCCCAGTACCACGGCGATCAGGCGCATGCCTTCGTTGTTGGTGGCAGAGGAGACCAGGTTATAGCCGACCTGGCTGACGTGGCCGGTCTTGATGCCATCCACTTGCAGGGATTGATCCCACAGCAGGCGGTTGCGGTTGTGCTGGGTGATGCCGTTGAACACGAAGGATTTCTGGGAGTAGATCTTGTACTCCTCCGGCAGGTCGCGGATCAGCGCCTGACCCAGACGGGCCATGTCGTGAGCGGTACTGTAGTGACCTTCCGCATCCAGACCGTGCGGGTTCATGAAGTGGCTGTCGTTCATGCCGAGCTTGGCGGCCCAGCTGTTCATCAGGCTGGCGAAGGAGTCGGTGCTGCCCGCCAGGAACTCGGCCATGGCGACGCAGGCATCGTTGCCGGACTGGATGATGATGCCCTTGTTGAGATCATCGACGGAGACCTGCTTGCCCACCTCGATAAACATCTTGGAGGAGTCAGAGTAGTTCTTGGACCAGGCGTTCTGGCTGATGGTCACCATATCGGTGCGCTTGATGTTCCCCTTCAGCAGCTCCTGGCCGATGATGTAGGAGGTCATCATCTTGGTCAGACTGGCGGGCGGCAGACGCTCTTCGGCGTTCTGCTCGGCCAGCACCTGACCTGAGTAGTAGTCGATCA
This sequence comes from Aeromonas sp. R10-2, assembly GCF_040908445.1. NCBI lineage: Bacteria > Pseudomonadati > Pseudomonadota > Gammaproteobacteria > Aeromonadales > Aeromonadaceae > Aeromonas > Aeromonas sp. R10-2. The sequence continues at coordinate 36,897 of NZ_JBFODS010000043.1, forward strand.
GAATATGGGCCTTGGCGGAGATCTCCGGCGCGGCGGGAACCACCATGGGCATGGCATTCGGGGTCGGTGTCGGCACCGGCGTATTGGCCTGGGCGGTTACGCTGATCAGTGAGGCCAGAAGAACTGAACGGGCAAATTTGGACATCTTGAAATTCCTGCGAGCCAGATGGGGATAAAATGCGGGCCTAACTATACCAGATGCGCCCGCAGGTTATAGCCCGAGATGGCAATCAGAACTGGTTTTTTATCCATCACTCCCTGTCATCACGCCATAAAACGACGTGATGACAGTGAGTAAGCGGTTAGTCACATCCGCAGCAAAGGGCGGCGATCAGGGCACGATAAAGGCCTGTTCCAGCCCGCCCTGACGTACTTTTTCCAGCACACTTGCCTGCTGGTCGGCGGCGACCGGGCCAATCAGCACACGGAAAATGGCGCCATGAGCATCGATCCGGTAAGGCACGCCGTAACGCTGGGTCATCACCTTGCCCATCGCCTCGGCCCGATCCCGGGAGCCGCTGGCCAGTACCTGGATCATCTTGCCATCACCACTGTTGGCAGGAGCTGCGGTCTTGGCGGGAGCTGGTTTGACAGGTGCCGCTTTGGCGGGCTTGGCCGTGGGTGCCTTGACGGGAGCGGGTTCGGCAGCGGGAGTGGCCATCGCCAGCGCAGTCGGTTCACCCAGGAAGCCATCTTGCGACAGCGTGTTGGAGGCCGCAGCTGGGGTGGTCGGAGTCATTTCGATGGGCTTCATCGGCTCCATGATCACCATCTGATCCGGGGTGTCGCTGATCAGTTCCAGCCGTACTCGGGCCTCACCACTGTCGACCATCTCCAGCTGCTTGGCCGCTGCGTAGGATAGGTCGATCAGGCGCGGGCTGTTGAACGGGCCGCGATCGTTGACCCGCACTATGGTCTCCAGCCCGTTGTCCAGATTGGTAACCCGCACATAGCTCGGGATGGGCAGGTTGCGGTGGGCGGCACTGAACAGCTTGCTGTCCAGCACATCGCCGTTGGCGGTCTTCTGGCCGTCCAGATCCGGCGACAACCAGCTGGCGGTGCCCTCTTCGCTGTAGTGTTTGATGTCGCGCCACACCTCGTGCTTCTGCTTGCCGATCCAGTAGTCCCGGTTGCCGCTGGCACTCAGGGGCTCGGGGCGCGGAATGGCGCCGGTGGCTTGCGGGATCTCGATAACGGGTGGCTTGCTGACCGGTGCTTGCGGCTCGACGGGGGCGCTCTGTTCCGGCTGGCTGCTACAGGCGGCCAGCAACAAGCTCAGGCTGAGCGGGAGGAGTTTGTGACGAAGATGCATACGCTTCCTGAATGGCTTGGCTAAGTTGATACACCGCCATCGCATAGAGTGGGCTGCGATTGTAACGGGTGATCACATAAAAGTTATGCCGTGCGACCCAGTATTCCGGTCCATCGGCTTGGGCAAACGCCAGCAACTTGACCGGCGTCTGTGGGGCCAGCGGCGTGGCGAGCTCAATCCCTGCCGCCGCCAGTTCTGACCACTGTTGTGTTAACTCGGGCTCAGGCCTGAGTAGAGGTTCGACTGCCATCAACCCGATCTGGGCCGGTTCCACCACGGATTCGCCCCAGCGCCACTGGTGGCTGGCAAAATAGTTGGCCACGCTGCCGATGGCATCGACCGGGTTGGCAAACAGGTCCCGCTTGCCATCCCCGTCAAAATCGACGGCGTAGTGGCGGTAGCTGGAGGGCATGAACTGCCCCATCCCCATGGCGCCGGCATAGGAGCCCTTGAGGGCATCGAGTTGCCACCCTTCCTCTTTGGCCAGCACCACCAGCTGGGCAAACTCCTTGGCAAAGAAGTCGCTGCGCTCCGGGTAGTGGAACCCCAGGGTGTAGAGGCTATCGAGCACCGGATGACGGCCCATCTGGCGACCGTAGAAGGTTTCTACCCCTATGATGGCCACGATGAGCGAGGCGGGCACCCGATAGGTCTGCTCCGCGCGAGCCAGCGTCTGGGCATGTTGCTGCCAGAACTGCTGGCCATCACGGATGCGATCCGGGGTAACAAACAGCGGCCGGTAGCGATGCCAGGGTTTGGCCTCCCACGGCTTGCTGATGGTGTCGAGCACCTCCTGCCGTAACTGGGCGCGGGCGACGGCAGCCTGCAGCTCCGCCAGCGGCACCTGCTGCTGGTCGGCGAGCAGGGCCAACCGATCCGGCGCCACGGCGGCGGTCGCCATCGTGGTGGCGAGCGAGAGCAGCAATCCGACCCGTCTCATCAGGCGAGCAGTCTTCTATGAGTCTGGATGGACATCAGGATACCGAATCCAGCCATCAGGGTCACCATGGAGGTGCCGCCATAGCTCACCAGCGGCAGGGGCACCCCTACCACCGGCAAGATGCCGCTCACCATGCCCATGTTGACGAACACATAGACGAAGAAGGTGAGGGTGATGGCACCACCCAGCAGTCGCTCGAAGCTGTTCTGGGCCTGCATCGAGATAAACAGGCAGCGGCTGATGACGTAGAGGTAGAGCACCAGCAGCAGGGCAACCCCCACCAGACCGAACTCTTCGCTGAATACCGCGAAGATAAAGTCGGTGTGGCGCTCGGGCAGGAACTCCAGCTGGGACTGGGTCCCTTGCAGCCACCCCTTGCCAAAGACGCCGCCGGAGCCGATGGCAATTTTGGACTGGATGATGTGATAGCCGCGGCCGAGCGGGTCTTTCTCCGGGTCGAGCAGCATCAGCACCCGCTGGCGCTGGTAGTCGTGCATCAGGAAGAACCAGAGCACCGGCATAAAGGCCAGCATCAGCAGGACCGCCAAGCCGATCAGCCACCAGCTGAGCCCCGCCAGGAAGATGACGAAGAAGCCGGAGGCGGCCACCAGAATGGAGGTGCCAAGGTCAGGCTGGGCGGCGATCAGCAGGGTGGGCAGCAGCACCATGATGAGGGCGATCACCACATGGCTGAACTTGGGGGGCAGCGAGTGGCGACTGAGCCAGGCGGCCACCATGATGGGCATGGAGAGCTTCATCACCTCGGAGGGCTGGAACTTCATAAAGCCCAGATCGAGCCAGCGCTGGGCCCCCTTGCCGATGTGGCCGAACACGTCCACCGCAATCAGCATCAGCACCACCACGGCGAACAGCGGCACCGACCAGCGGGCGTAGAGGGAGGGGGGCAGCTGGGCCAGGCCGATCATCAGGGCAAAGGCGAGACCGCCGCGCACCAGCTGGCGCACGATGGAGTCCATATCCTGACCGGAGGCGGAGTAGAGCACCACCATGGAGAGGGTCATCACGGCCAGCAGACCGAGCAGCAGGGGCAAGTCGATATGCAGCTTGTACCAGATGCTCTGCTGGCGGGCAGAATTACTCATTGGGAGCGACCTCACTCGGTTGGGACGGCTTTTCCGGTGCCGGTGGCAGTTGCGGATCAGGGGGCAGCAGATAGGCATCCAGCATCTGGCGTGCAATGGGCGATGCAGCTCGACCACCACCACCTCCGATGGAGTTTTCCAGTACCAGAGCTACCACCGCTTTGGGTGCCTCGAAGGGGGCATAAGCAACGAACAAAGCGTTATCGCGATGCTCCGCCTTGACCGTCTTGATGTTGTAAACCTGATTTTCCTTCAAACCGACTACCTGGGCTGTGCCCGATTTGCCGCCTGAGGAGTAAGGCGCCTTGGCAAACGAGTGACGGCCACTGCCTTCACTGCCATGGTTGACTCGCCACATCCCATCCTGCGCCACTTTCCAGAAGCTGTCGTTCTTGAGCTTGAGGGCGATATTGGGGTTGATGGGGGCATCGACCACCCCCGCCTGGGAGGCGGTGCTCTTGAGCAGGTGCGGGGTGACGTCGTGACCATTCTGGGTCAGGATGCTGATCGCCTTGGCCAGTTGGAGCGGGGTGGCGCTCCAGTAGCCCTGACCGATACCGACAGAGATGGTGTCACCCTGATACCAGGGCTGGCGCCAACGGGCCATTTTCCAGTCACGGGACGGCATGACACCCTTGGTCTCTTCATAGAGATCGACCCCGGTGTACTGACCGAAGCCGAACTTGGTCATATAGCTGTGGATCTTGTCGATGCCGACCCGATAGGCGAGATCGTAGAAGTAGGTATCTGCCGAGACCTCGATGGCGCGATAGACGTCGAGCCAGCCATGACCCCAGCGGCGCCAGTCGCGAAACTTCTTGGTGGTACCGGGAATGGAGAAGCTCGGGCCGCCGAAATAGCGGTAGCCCGGGGTGATGGCCCCCTCGTTGAGACCCATGATGGACATCATGGGCTTGACGGTGGAGGCAGGGGCATAAATGCCCTGAGTGGTGCGGTTCACCAGCGGCCGCGCCGGATCGTTGAGGAGCGCCGAGTAGTTGGCGCTGGAGATACCGGTCACAAACAGGTTGGGGTCGTAGCTGGGGCTCGACTCCAGGGCCAGGATGGCGCCGGTTTTCGGGTCCATCATCACGATGGCACCGCGCTGGCCAGCCAGCAGTTGCTGGGCCTTTAGCTGCATCCGGACGTCGATATTGAGGTAGATATCCTTGCCCGGAATAGGTGGCTGGAACTTGAGGGTGCGGACAATCCGGCCGCGGTTGTTCACCTCGACCTCCTGATAGCCCGCCACACCGTGCAGCTCATCTTCGTAATACTTCTCCACCCCCTGCTTGCCGATATCCTTGGTGGCCGCGTAGTTGGCGAGTTTTTCTTCCTTCTCGAGGCGCTCCACGTCACGGGTGTTGATCTTGGCCACATAGCCCAAAGCATGGGTGAGGGTGTCACCAAACGGGTAGTAGCGCTTGAGGTAGGCCTCGATGCTGGCGCCCGGGTAGTTATGCTGGTTGACCGAGAAGAGGGCCACCTGATATTCGGTCAGCTTCTCGTAGAGGGCGACCGGCTTGAAGCGGCGCTGGCGCTTCACTTCTGCGAGGAACTTCTCCTTGGTGCCTTCCGGCAGACCCAGCAGGGTGATCAGCTGGTCGGCGGTTTTTTCGAGATCTTTGGTCTCTTCCGGCACAATTTCCAGACTGTAGACCGGGCGATTTTCCGCCAGCAGCACACCGTTGGTGTCATAGATGAGGCCCCGTGGCGGTGCCACCGGTACCACGCGGATGCGGTTGGAGTTGGAGCGAGTCTGGTAGGTGTCGTAGGACTCGACCTGCAGATAATAGAGATTGCCCAGCAGCACCAGCATCAGCACGACGATACCGATGTAGGCTACCAGGGTGCGCCGGAAGAACAGATTGCCCTCGGCACTGTGATCGCGCATTTCGATGCGTTGTTTCAGCATGCCTTTACCTCAAGACCCTTGGGGGCAATAAGAGCAGGAACTGCATTGTTCACTCTCTGTGATAGGGGTGAATATGAGCGGTGAGACTCCAGAGACGCATGGCTCACTCTCTATGATACGGATGATTGGTGGTGATGCTCCAGGCCCGATAGAGGCTCTCTGCCACCAGCACCCGCACCAGCGGATGGGGCAGGGTGAGCGGTGACAGTGACCAGCTCTGTTCGGCGGCAGCTTTGCACTCGGGGGACAAGCCTTCCGGCCCGCCTACCAGCAGCGCGACATCGCGGCCATCGAGTTTCCACGCCTCCAGCTGGGTCGCCAGCTGCTCCGTGGTCCAGGGCTTGCCCGGAATGTCGAGGGTGACGATGCGCGAGCGCCCCGCAGCCGCCAGCATGGCTTCCCCTTCCTTCTGCAGGATGCGCGGAATGTCGGCATTTTTGCCCCGCTTGCCTGCGCCAATCTCGACGAGTTCAAACGGCATGTCTTTGGGGAAGCGGCGACGATACTCTTCGAAGCCATGCTCTACCCAGGCGGGCATCTTGGTGCCCACCGCAATCAACTGGATCTTCATGGTCGTTACACTTGTGCTCTTATTGCGTATTCATTTGAGCGGCACCGCTCCACAGCTTTTCCAGTTGGTAGAAGTCACGGTGTTCATCCTGCATCACATGCACGATCACCGAGCCCATATCTACCAGCACCCATTCACCGCTCAGTTGCCCTTCCACGCTCAGCAGATCCAGACCCGCGTGGCGGGCCTCGCTGGCCAGATGGTGGGCAATGGCGCTGACGTGACGACTGGAGTTGCCGGAACAGATGATCATGGTGTCAGTAATGCTGGATTTGCCGCGTACATCGAGGGTGATGATGTCGCGGCCTTTCATGTCATCGATCTTGTCGATGATAAAGGCATGCAATTCTTGGCCTTGCAATGAGTCTCTCCTGTATTCCGGCGCGCAGCGTTTGCGTCAGGGCGGCGGATTATATCATGGTCACTCCCGTTTCCCATCGGGTGGGGCGGGATTACGACAGGGGCTAGCGGCGGTTGGCGCGGTAGAGCCCCTGTTGATCAATATAGTGCGCAACCGACTCGGGCAAGAGGTAGCGGGTGTCTTGTCCCGCATCCAGCAAGGCCCGCAGTCGGGTGGCTGACAGTTCGATGGGCTGGTTGTCCGCCAGCCAGATATGACCGGCCAGACGCAGATGCAGCGCGTTGGCATCCGTGGTGTGATGGCGCGCCAGCAACTGCGCCACCTCGGCCGGATAATCCGGTTGCCAGCCCGGCCGTACGTTCACCACCAGATGGGCATAGTCGAGCAGCTCCTGCCAGCGGTGCCAGCTTGGCAGGCTCAGCAGGGAATCCATCCCCATCAGAAAACAGAGCGGGGTATCGGGCAGTTCACGACGCAGCTCGATCAGGGTATCGATGGTGTAAGAGGGCTTGTCCCGTCTCAGCTCCCGCTCATCCACCACAAAGTGGTGGTTCTCCGCTGCCGCCAGTTTGACCATGGCGAGACGCTGTTCGCTGGAGCAGAACGGATTGGCACGGTGGGGCGGGATATGGTTCGGGATCAGCCGCATCTCGGCCAGCCCGAGGGCATCGCGCGCCTCGATGGCCGGGCGCAGATGACCGATATGGATGGGGTCGAAGGTGCCGCCAAGCAAACCGACAGGCGCCTTCAGCATGGCGCACTCTCCATCACCAGCGGCAGCGGGGTGCCATCACGAAAGCCGAGGGCAATGGTCTGCAGCATCAGCCACGCCTGCTCGGTATCGAAGCGGCGCTGGGCATCGTCCAGCTGGGCCATCAGCTGCCACAGTTGCTGCAACTTGGCAAACGGCAGTCGGGTCAGTGCTTGCTGAATGAGCTGCTGGCGGCTCTGCCAGATGCGCAGGCGGCTGAAGTGCTCACCCAGCGGCTGGCCGTTGCGCATCGCCAACGACAGCTCGGTCAGCTGCTCCAGCTCGCGGCAGAGGGTCCAGGCCAGCATCCCTGGCTCGGTACCTTCGGCCCGCAGAGCGGCCAGAATGCGCTGGGCCCGGTTCACCTTGCCCTCCAGCAGGGTATCGACCAGCTGGAACGGGGTGAAGTGGGCGTGGCGGATAATGGTCTCTTGCAGATAGGTGACGCTGATGGGCTGGGGCGGCGAGAGCAGGGTCAGCTTCTCGATCTCCTGACTGGCGGCCAGCAGGTTGCCCTCGTAGGAGTGACACATGAAGTTGATGGCATCCGGCAGCGCCTTGAGGCCGAAACGCGCAAAGCGGGCGCTCATCCAGCGGGGGAAGAACTTGGGCTCCGGATGGTTGACCGGCACATAGGTGCCAATCTGGTAGAGCTTGTCGAACCAGGCTGCCTTCATCTGGGTCTGGTTGAGGCGACCGCCACTCAGCACCAGCAGCAGGTCGGGATGAAGCTGCTTGCCAATTTCGCTGATGCGGGCAGCGAGATCCTTGTCCACCTTGGCGGGCAGCTCCAGCTCGATGATCTGGCGGGCGGAGAAGAGGCTCATGGCCTGACAGGCATCGTAGACCTGATTCCAGTCCAGCCCCTGTTCCACCACGAAGGTGTGGCGCTCATCGAAACCCTGCTTGCGGGCGACCTGACGGATGGCATCGATGGCCTCCAGTCGCAACAGGGGCTCGTCGCCAAAAACGAGATAGCAGGGCCGAAGCCCTGCTTTGAGGTGGTCGCCAAATTGTTCCGGGTAGATCCGCATCAGAAGCTGACCTGACTCAACTGCCGGATCACCTGATTGGCCGCCTGCTCCTGCATTTCGCGGTTGAGCTGCTCCTGCTCACGGGAGGAGGCGAGCGCTGCATCCGGCTTGTTGAGGAAGCTGCGGTTGAAGTTGATGGGGAAGACCTGAGTTGGCTTGCCCGGTACCGAGATAGTGAACTGGGTACCAAAGCCCAGCACATATTCGGTGTCCGTCCCCAGCGCGTTGACCGAGGCGACCTGACTGGTGCTGCCTACGCCGCCCAAAGTGAGCACCGGAATGCCCTCCTTGTCGGCCAGGGTCACGCCAGAGGCCTTCAGGCGGGTGGTGACCATCCGGTAGAAGTCGCTCTTGTTGTCGCCCACGACCTTCATGGTCATCAGCTCGCTCGGAATGCCGTTGCCGCGCATGTGAAAGCCGCAGCCTTGCAGCAGCAGACCAACCAGCACGATGGCCATCCAGCGGGTGAAGATGGTGCCCATAGAAAATCCTCTTTGCATTAAGGGAAAGCGGCGGGCGCAGGGCCCGCCGTTATCATCCGTTTGCTGTTACAGATTGGCAATGATCAGTTGGTAACCAATCAGTTGGCAGCCAATTAGTTAGCGACAATATTGAGCAGCTTGCCAGGTACATAGATCACCTTGCGCACGGTCAGCCCGTCGGTGAACTTCTGTACCGAGGCATCGGCCATCGCCAGCTTCTCGACGTCGGCTTGGCTGATCTCGGCCGGAACGGTCAGCTTGCCGCGCATCTTGCCGTTGATCTGCACCACTACCAGCTTCTCGGTCTCGACCATGGCCGCTTCATCGGCCACCGGCCAGGCTGCGTGATCGATGTCGTCGCCCTTGCCCAGCATCTTCCACAGCTCGAAGCCGATGTGCGGGGTGATGGGGTAGAGCATGACTACCACAGCTTCCAGCGCTTCCTGCATCAGGGCGCGGTCCTGCTCGTCGTTGCCCAGCTTGGAGAGATTGTTCATCAGCTCCATGATGGCGGCGATGGCGGTGTTGAAGGTCTGACGGCGACCCACGTCATCACTCACCTTGGCGATGGTCTTGTGCAGTTCACGGCGTACCGCTTTCTGCTCGTTGGTGAGAGCCGCTACATCGAGTGCGGCAACGGCGCCACCGGAGACGTGCTCGAAGGTGACGCGCCACAGGCGACGCAGGAAGCGCTGGGCACCCTCTACGCCGGAGTCGGACCACTCCAGGGTCATCTCGGCCGGGGAGGCGAACATCATGAACAGACGGACGGTATCGGCGCCATAACGCTCGACCATCAGCTGCGGGTCGATGCCATTGTTCTTGGACTTGGACATCTTGGTCATGCCGGAGTGCATTACCTCACGGCCTTCGTTGTCGATGGCCTTGGTGATGCGACCCTTCTCGTCACGCTCTACCTTGACGTCGGTCGGGCTGACCCAGACGTTGCCGCCCTTCTCGTCTTTGTAGTAGAAGGCGTCGGCAAGCACCATGCCCTGGCAGAGCAGGCGCTTGAACGGCTCGTCGCTGTTCACGAGGCCTGCGTCACGCAGCAGCTTGTGGAAGAAGCGGGCATAGAGCAGGTGCATACAGGCGTGTTCGATACCGCCGATGTACTGATCCACCGGCAGCCAGTGGTTGGCAGCCGCCGGATCCAGCATGCCCTTGTCGTAGTCCGGGGAGCAGTAGCGCGCGTAGTACCAGGAGGACTCCATAAAGGTGTCGAAGGTATCGGTCTCGCGGAACGCTTCCTGACCGTTGTAAGTGGTCTTGGCCCACTCGGCGTCGGCCTTGATCGGGCTCTGGATGCCGTCCATCACCACATCTTCCGGCAGCAGTACCGGCAGCTGGTCTTCCGGTGTCGGCACCACGGTACCATCAGCCAGAGTCAGCATCGGGATGGGGGCACCCCAGTAGCGCTGACGGGAGACGCCCCAGTCACGCAGACGGTAGTTGACGGTGCGCTTGCCCTTGCCGAGCCCTTCCAGCTTGCTGGCGATGGCATCGAAGGCGCCCTGGAAGTCGAGACCGTCAAACTCGCCGGAGTTGAACAGCACGCCTTTCTCGGTGTAAGCGGCTTCGCTCACGTCGACGTCGCCATCAACCGGCTTGATCACAGCCTTGATATCGAGGCCATATTTGGTGGCGAATTCGAAGTCACGCTGATCGTGGGCCGGAACCGCCATTACGGCGCCGGTGCCGTAGTTCATCAGCACGAAGTTGGCGACCCAGACCGGTACCTTGCGGCCATCCAGCGGGTGAATGGCGTAGAGGCCGGTGGCCATGCCTTTCTTCTCCATGGTGGCCAGCTCGGCTTCGGCTACCTTGGTGTTCTTGCACTCTTCGATGAAGGCGGCCAGCTCAGGATTGTTCTGGGCTGCTTGCAGCGCCAGCGGGTGACCGGCGGCGATACCCACATAGGTGACGCCCATGAAGGTGTCCGGACGGGTGGTGTAGACCTCCAGCTGATCAGCATGACCCTCGATATTGAAGCTGATGTTGACCCCTTCGGAGCGGCCAATCCAGTTGCGCTGCATGGTCTTGACCATCTCTGGCCAGCCTTCCAGATTGTCGATGTCGCTGAGCAGCTCTTCGGCGTAGTCGGTGATCTTGATGAACCACTGGGGGATCTCTTTCTGCTCCACCGGGGTGTCACAGCGCCAGCAGCAGTTGTCGACCACCTGCTCGTTGGCCAGCACTGTCATGTCGTTCGGGCACCAGTTGACGGAGGAGGTCTTCTTGTAGACCAGACCCTTCTCGTAGAGCTTGGTGAAGAACCACTGCTCCCAGCGGTAGTAATCCGGTTTGCAGGTGGCGACTTCACGATCCCAGTCATAACCCAGACCCAGCATCTTCAGCTGGTTCTTCATGTATTCGATGTTTTCGTAGGTCCAGGGCGCCGGTGCGGTATTGTTTTTGATCGCGGCGTTCTCGGCCGGCAGACCGAATGCATCCCAACCTATGGGTTGCAGCACGTTCTTGCCATTGAGGCGTTGATAACGGGAGATCACATCACCTATGGTGTAGTTACGAACGTGCCCCATGTGTAGTCGACCAGACGGATAGGGGAACATGGACAGGCAGTAGAACTTCTCCTTGTCTACCTTCTCCACGGCCTTGAAGGTTTTCTTGGCATCCCAGTGCTTTTGCACTGCTGGTTCGATTGATTGGGGAACGTATTGCTCTTGCATTGGTGACATCCGGATCTGTGAAATGAATAGATAAATCAGCTGGGAAATCGCAATAGAATACCCATATCCTGCGGCGGCAACAACCGCCAGCGTCCCTTGGGCCTTAAGCCGGGCCAGATCAGGGTTTAGTAGAGGAGTAACAGCCATGGACAAACGTCAAAAAGGGTACGAAGCCTTCATTGCCGAGCTGCAAAAACAGTGGCAAGAGACTGAAGAGTTCCAGGGGGAGCGCCTCAACCGGATGATTGCCAAGGTGCAGGCCTATCTGGAGGCTGCCAGTGACCTGACCCAAGACGAACTGGCGCTCATCGCCGAGTACGTGAAGCGGGATCTGGGCAACTATGACGAGGGGCGCCATGACGATAGTGCGCAGGTGGAAGAGTCTGCCTTTATGTTGGCCCTCAAAGACACCGCGTGGTCCTGGCTGGCGGATGTGACCGACCGCGCCCAGGTGGAGTGGCGGGAGCTGGCCGACGAGTTGGAGCACAAGGGGGTTTACGAAGCGGGTGACTGGGTAGGGCTCGGGGTCATGGTGTGCGACCAGTGTGGCTGGCGCCATACCGTGCTGCATCCCCAGCAGCTCGATACTTGCCCCGAGTGCGGCTGCGCCGAATATCACCGCGAGCCGCTTTCGCCCTGAGTCATGCCATCAATGTGGACGAGACAACGAGCAAAAAGGCGCCATCAGGCGCCTTTTTCTTACTTGCAGGTTTCGTCGGGACGTTTACTTGCCCGCGACGGAGAGGCCGCCAAAACGGATCTGCGGGGCGTAGAAGCCCTTGCCATCGTTGTGGTGCAGGGTGTCACCGACCGCTTCCAGCTCGCCCAGCAGGCGGTAGAAGTTGCCTGCTACCGTGATGCCGCGCACCGGCTGCAGGCGAACTCCATCGCGGCAGAGGAACCCTGACGCGCCAAAGGAGAAGTCACCGCTCACCGCATCGGCACCCGAATGCAGGCCATCCAGCTTGACCAGCTCCAGATAGTCGCCGCTTTGCACTTCCGCTTCGCAGTGGGGGCCCGCGCCAAACACCAGGTGGCGAGCGGTCACATCAAGGGCGCTGCGGGCACCGCGAGCGGCCGAGCCGTTGCTGGCGACGCCAAAGTGGCGGGCGGTGGCGCTGTTGTGGAGCAGGGTTTTCAGCTCCCCTTCGCCAATCAGCAGCAGATCCGAGCTGGCCGCCCCCTCGCCATCAAACGCCTTGATGTTCATGCCGCCTGGCATATAGACCCGGCTTTCCAGAGTAAGCCAGCGTGACGCTACGCTCTGGCCGACCTTGCTGCGCCAGGGGTTGATCCCCTGCTGGGCCCACTTGCCCGACAGCACGCCTTGAAAGCAGCCAAACAGGCTGGCAAAGCAGTTGGTACTGAAGATGACGCTGTAGCGACCGCTCGGCACCGCTTCACCGGGCAGCAGACCATCGGCGATGGCGTAGATCTGCTCGATTAGGGCCTGACTATCCAGCTCGTCGAAGCGACGGCCATACTGCCCCTGCGAGTGCATCGACTGGCGGCTATCCCGTTCCACCAGCGCCGAGGTGTAGCAGCCGACGCTGAACTCGCCGTGCTGGCAGAGGGTACCCTGACTGTTGGCGAGCCAGAGCTGGCTCTCACCTTCGAAGAAGCTGTTGTAGGGGGCGCCGCTCACATCGGGCATGGTCAGCATGTCTGATTCGAGGCGCAGGGCCAGGGCGATCTTCTTCTCAACCGGCGTGGTATCGGGCTGGTTGATCTCGGCGCAATCTGTGGTGATCCGGCTATTGGCCACCGAGATGCGCTGATCCGGATCCACCTTGGCAAAGCGGCTGGCATCGAGCGCATCCTGCAGCATGGCATCCAGCGCCAGCTCATCGAGGGATTCCGAGTAGGCGATGCCGACCCGACCCTCTTTGATCAGGCGAATACCGAGCTGCTGGCTGCTGGTGACCTTGTATTCACCCAGCTCGCCCTTGTCTGCCTTGAGGGAGAAGGCCTTCTCCTGATTGGCGATGATGTCTGCCTCGGCGTTGAGGTCGGCCACCTTGTCGAGCAGGCGGGTGAGCAGTTGATTCATGTCGATGGTGCTCATCAGGCGTTCCCTCCCACCAGAATGTTGTCCACTTTCAGCGCCGGCTGGCCCACCGAGGTGGGCACCGAGCCCGAGACCGAGCCGCACATACCGGCGGCCAGCGCCAGATTGCTGCCCACCATGGAGATCTCTTTCAGCACCTGCGGGCCGGTACCGATCAGGGTGGCTGACTTGAGCGGCTTGGTGATTTTGCCGTGCTCGATGAGGTAGGCCTCCTGTACATTGAAGTTGAACTCGCCGGTGCCGGGCTGTACCGAGCCGCCCCCCATCTTCTTGGCGTAGATGCCGTGCTCCACCGTGGCTAGCATATCGTCGAGGCTGTGGTTGCCCGGTTCGATATAGGTGTTGCGCATGCGCGAGGTGGGGGCGTACTTGTAGGATTCGCGCCGCCCCGAGCCGGTGCGGGCGTAACCGGTCTTGAGGGCGCCCATTCTGTCCACCAGAAAACCGGTCAGTACGCCGTCCTTGATGAGCTGGGTATGCTGGGTCGCCATCCCCTCGTCATCGACGTTGATGGAGCCCCAGGCGTTGCCTTGCAGTCCCTCGTCCACCGCATTGACCACCGGATTGGCGATGAGCTGGCCCATCTTGTCGTGGAATACCGATGCCTTCTTGGCCACCGAGGTGGTCTCCAGCAGATGACCGCACGCCTCGTGGAAAATGACGCCGCCAAAGCCGTTCTCCATGATGACCGGCAGGGTGCCGCTCGGGCAGGGAGCCGCGCCCAGTTTCACCAGTGCCTGACGGGTGGCGGTGAGGGCCAGCTCGCGCGGATCGATGCGATCGGCATGCTCCCAGCCCATCAGGGCGCCGGGGGCCTCGTAACCGACGCTCTGCTCGCTCCCTTCCATGGCGATAGTCTGGGCCATGATGCGGTTGTAGTGGCGGCGATCGGCCACTTGCAGCCCTTCGCTGTTGAAGATCTCCACCTCCTGCTCCCAGCCCAGCACGTTGCCGGAGAACTGGCTCACCTTGTCGCTCTCGGCGCGGGCCGCCGCATCCATGGCGTGCAGATAGGCGATCTTCTGCTCCAGCAGCTTGTCTGCCGACAGGGGCAGCGCGACCGGGTTGCGATCGCTCAGGCGGGTGAAATCGAAGGCGGTGGCGGTCACCACGGGGTCGCGGCGGTCTTTGGCCGCCAGAAGGGTGACGATGCGCAGCAGCTCGTCGCGGTTGGCCAGATTGGTGTAGCCGTAGAGCACCTTGTGGCCGTAACAGAGGCGTACGCCGATGCCGAAATCGAGGCCGCCGCTGATGTTCTCTATCTGGCTGGAGAGCAGGCTGAGCTGGCTGCGGCGCTTGCGCTCGACAAACAGCTCGGCAAAATCGGCACCCAGCGCCAGCGCGTGATCGAGCACGTCACGGGCGATGGCGGGGGCCAACAGGGAGAATGGAGTCATAGAATATCCTTTTCTGGTCTGTCCGTTTGCTTCCGACATCCGGCTCTGATTGTTATGGGATGTCGAGTCCATTGTTGCAGACCAGCACAAAAAAGTCGCTATAGCGTCATGCGATGATACCGATTGAGAAAATCGGTGCGATAACTGCGCCCGGCGGCCAGGGCCAGGCGCTCAGGGTCGTTTTGCCAAAACGTGGGAAAGATCAGAGCAGGGCGTGAATTTCGCTCAGGATCTGCTCGACCCACTGCTCGATGCGCGGATCGGTCTGGTCATATTGGTTGGCATCATCGAGGGCCAGCCCGACGAAGTGACGGCCATCATCGATCAGTGCCTTGGAGGCATCGAATTCGTACCCTTCGTTGGGCCAGTAGCCCACCAGCTTGACTCCTTTTGGCACCAGCTGGTCGTGCAGCATGCCGAGGGCGTCCTGGAACCATTCGCCATAACCGAGCTGATCGCCGAGGCCAAACAGGGCCACGATGCGTCCCTCCAGATGGAGGTCGGCGATATCTTCCCAGCGGGACTCCCAGTCCTCCTGCAGTTCGCCAAAATCCCAGGTGGAGATGCCGAGGATCAGGATCTCGTAATCCTCCATCCGGCGCAGGGAGACATCCTTGATATTGTGAATATCCACCAGCTCGGGGCCGATGAGGGCGCGGATCTTCTCGGCAGCCATCTCGGTGTAGCAGGTGGTGGAACCGTAAAACAGACCAATCTTCATCGCTCTTCTCTCTGTTGGCGCTTTCTCGCTTGCTTTTGGCGCGTTCTCGCATGCTCGTGTGGGCTGCGCCATGTTGGCAACACGATGGGTAACGTAAGGGGAGGGCGCCAGTCTAGCAGATTGCCATTCGACCTTCACCGCCCGGCAAGGGGCGTGGCAAACGTGCCTTATCTTTCCAATGAAAGTGCCTTGTCTTTCCAAGGAGTTGGCGCGTTACAATGGGCCATCGATCCCCTGATTGCAGCGCACCATGAGCAAACCCGACCCCCATCCCCTGATTGAACCCTTTCTCGATGCCCTCTGGCTGGAGCGGGGATTGTCTGACAACACGGTCAGCTCCTATCGCAGCGATCTGGAGAAGTTCTCCCTCTGGCTCGACGAGCAGGGGAGCTCGCTGCTGCTGGCAGGGATGGACGAGATCCAGCACTACCTCGCCTGGCGGGTCGATCACCAGTTTGCGGCCAGCAGCACAGCCCGCTTCCTGTCGGCCCTGCGCCGCTTTTACCAGTATCTCAACCGCGAGAAGCTGCGCAGCGACGATCCGACCGTGCTGCTGGAGGGGCCCAAGCTGCCGAAAAAACTCCCCTCAGATTTAAGCGAAACGGAAGTGGAAGCTCTGCTGAGTGCGCCGCTGGTGGATGACCCGCTGGAGCTGCGGGACAAGGCGATGCTGGAGCTGCTCTACGCCACCGGGCTGCGGGTTTCCGAGCTGGTGGGGCTTACTGCCGAGCATGTCAGTTTGCGTCAGGGTTTGGTGCGGGTGGTGGGCAAGGGCAACAAGGAGCGGTTGGTGCCGATGGGCGAGGAGGCGATGCACTGGCTGGAGCGTTACTACCGCGAGGCCCGTACCCTGCTGCTGGGGGGCACCAGCTCGGATGTGGTGTTTCCCTCCAAGCAGGCCCGTATGATGACCCGCCAGACCTTCTGGCATCGCATCAAGCTCTATGCCCTGCGGGCCGGGATCAACGGTGAGCTGTCCCCCCATACCTTGCGCCACGCCTTTGCCACCCATCTGCTCAACCACGGCGCCGACCTGCGGGTGGTACAGATGCTGCTGGGCCATGCGGATCTCTCCACCACCCAGATCTACACCCATGTCGCCAACGAGCGGCTCAAGGCCCTGCACGGGGAGCACCACCCCCGCGCTTAAGCCCGTTGCAGCCGATTTTTGCCCGCTTGTTTAGCCTGATAAAGGGCTGCATCGGCGCGGGCCATCACACTGTCTGGCGCATCATTCAGGGATTCGGCAATGCCACCGCTAAAGGAGACGCTTAAGCCCTTTTCACGCCAATCCTGTTGCCCCATGCTGATACGCCACTGCTCCATCAACTTCTGCGCGTTGGCAATATCCGTCTGTTCAAAAATAGCGACCAGCTCTTCCCCCCCAAAGCGGCACAGGGTTGCCTGTTCCTCCAGCAATTGGCTACCGAGCTGAGCGGTGCGCTTCAAAACGGCATCACCGATGGGATGACCATAGGTATCATTTATTTTTTTGAAGTTATCAATGTCGATAATTGCCAATATGTATTGGCTATTTTCTTTATGTAGAGTGGCGAGCGCCTCTTCCAAATGACGGCGGTTGTACAAGCCGGTTAATGCATCACGCAGCGATTTTTCTGTTTCGGCCTGCATTTTGTCTGAAATCAGCACAATTTCATCCTCCAGCTCCTCTATGCCTGCCAGCTTGGGGATAATAATCTGTTGCCCTGGAGGAGTGATACGCAATTGTCTAACAACTTGTACCAATGTGCTGATGGTATGCTCCAGACGTTGCCTGAAAATAATAGCAACCAGTGTGAAGATCGATAATGATAATACCAGAGTGATAAATATAGTAGGCAGTATCTCACCAATCAAAATATCGCTCTTGAATGGAAATACAGTAATAACCAGCCACGATGGGTTGTTGTGAAGGGCGTGATATGAAATGAGATCACCATTTTTACTCATTAAGGTACCATTCCTGCCTTTCAATTCAGAAATCCATGGTTGGTCAAGTCGACTGCCGTTTTCCTGAGGGTCGCTGTGAGCCACAATCATCTTACTGCCTCGGTCAAAGAGCATATATACAACATTGTTACTACTCTCCAGAATCCGCCCTATACGTGCTGAAAATACTTTCAAGTTCAGGTCGATGCCAATCACGCCAAGAAATTTCCCCTGATTATTAAAAACAGCATGGGAAAGGGTGACGACCGGCATTTTTTCAATCGCGTCAATGTAAGGGGAACTCCAGATATTGATGCCGGGATGCTCGATAGCATTGCGGTACCATGGACGTTCCGACTCTTTGAACTCAATCGGGGTAGGATGAAGAGAGAAATTGATATGCTTGTTATCCTGAAGCATGTAGTACACGGTTTTTATTGGGCCATCAGGGTAAAGAAGGTATTGCCAAATGTCGCGATAACGTTGTTTTAATTCCGGGGGAAGATCTCCATTATTCTCAGTAATGTCGGCAATGATGATATTTATTTGCCTCTCAACCGAAGAGAGTGAGTTATCCCATTGCTGCGCAGTACTATCGTTAAAAAATCTGCAGGGCGGGATCGCACTTTGTTAATGAAATTTGAACAGGCAGATCGTCTGTGATCTAATCGCGTCTCCATGCAGGAGGCACGCGCTATGACGTTGATTGAACACCTTACCCTTGTCGAAGAAACTCGCTCTGAGATCAATCGTAAACATAACCTGGTTGATGTCATGTTCCTTGTCATCAGTGCCATCATGAGTGGTGCCGAGGGCTGGAATGACATCGAAACCTATGGCGATTCAAAGATCGATTGGCTCCGTCAGCATCGCCCCTTTGCCAACGGCATCCCGCGGCGTCACACGGTTGCCCGCATTCTGCGCTGCATTGTCATCGATACCTTGCTTGAAGCGTTGCTGTGCTGGGTCAATGAACAGCGCACTCATCAGGGCAAACCCATCATTGCCTTTGATGGCAAGGTGTTACGCGGCTCCTTTCGGGGAAATGCCAAGGATGCGCTTCAGTTGGTCACGGCTTACGATACCGAAAATGGGCTGGTGTTAAGCCAGAAAGCAACCCCTAACAAGAAGGGGGAAATCGAAACCGTCAAAGATATGCTGGACATTCTTGAGCTAAAAGGAGCCGTTGTCACACTCGATGCGTTGCATTGTCAGCGTGAGACACTGGAGAAAATCAGCGAGAAGAAGGCTCATGTAGTGGTACAGGTCAAGAATAATCAACCGAAGCTGTATCAAGCGGTTCAATCGC